>QIDL01000436.1 GCA_003228415.1 Gammaproteobacteria bacterium
GGGTCTGCGAACTGCCGGGCATCGACCAGGTGCTGCCTGCACACGGACACCCGTTCAGCGACTTGTCTGAGCGCACGGAGGCTATCAAGCGCCACCACCACGAGCGGCTGGAGAAGATTCATGAGATCTCGCGCGGGTTCGGCCGGCCGGCAAGTGTCGAAGAATTCTCGCAACAGCTGTTCCGGCAGCGTAGCTGGGGATCGATGGCAGAAAGCGAAACTTACGCACACCTGGAACACTTGCGACACGCCAGGCAGGCCGAGAGTCACCGTGACAAGCACGGAGTACTTCACTACGTGACCGGCTAACAACTGCATGGATCGCGCGCCGGGTGATCGACCCGTGTTGATCGACCCGTTGACAGATCGGCTATCTGGACCGATGGTGTCTTCCAGACACGTCTGGAGGCGAGACGTCCCAAGGAGAATCATGCCCGCACTGGATGATCGTTCCCTCGGCTGGCTGCGCTACCTGCATCGCAAAGTAACGACCCCGGACAACTGGGACCGCAGCGGCCGGCCGCACGCCCATTGGGATGAGACCAGCGGCGAACCCATGACTTCATGGCATCGCTTCGATCTCATCGACTGCAGTTATGCCGTGGCGTTGATGAGCGATCGCACTCCCGCCTGGCGCGAGGTCTACAGCGCGATTCTGGATGAGCTGGTCTGGCGCCACACCAGCTGGTGGTCGGCCTCGGACTGGATGACCCAGTTCGGTCACGACCCCGACCGGGCGAACTATCCCGACCGCTATCGGCCCATCATCCCGCCATCGCTCTGGGGCGACTACAACGTACCCGGTTGGACAGCGAACGGCATTGATCCCTACGGCGTGCAGATGGATCCGATAGCCGCGGATGGGATGCTCTTCTACAAGGGTTTCTTCACGCTGTTGATGAGCCTGCACCGATACGTTTCCGCCGACACCAAGTGGGATCAGCCGTTCGAGATGATCCGTGATGGCGAAAATACCTTCACCTGGAGTCACTCCGGCGTGGCCGCGCACCTGGCCAGGCAATGGCACAACCGGCAGGTCGGTTGCCACTGTGAGAATACCAAGATCTGGCCTTACTGACTCAGCGGTGCGGGCCTCGGTCTGAGGCTCTACGACCAGATCTTCGGCACCGATCACCACAGTGCGTTCGAGAACTGGTGGCAGTACGCCGCGAACAACTACGTGACCTGGGACGGTGACGACGCTATTGGTGTTGATCTCTACTATGACCCGATCGTCGACGAGCACGTGGGCAACGGACCGATGGGGTTGATGGCGCCCGCCTGGTACTTCGCACCTCAGAAACGATCAGTAGCCCACGCGGGCTGGCGAATGGCGGCAAGTTTCAGCGGTGTGTTCGGAGACGGACCCATCGCTGGTCTGGACAATCCCGCCAATGCCACGATGCTCCTTCAGATCGCCGGTGAGTTCGCCGATCCGGCCATCAAGCAGCGACTGTGGGAGGCGGCCGACGAACAGATTGAACCAACCTGGGACCACGAAAGAGGCGAATTCACGCTGGGATTCAGGCTCAATGAGGCACACCCGCGCGGTCAGTGGAATGCTCGTGCAATGGCTGGCTGGGTGTGCGAGGAAGGTGCCTGGGCACGTATTTTCAATGAACCGAACCTCACCAAGTTCGACGAACCCACGGTGACGGCCGTCGATTTTCCCCGGGTCGCCCTGAGCGAAGCGAGATGGGACGGCAGCGCGCTCCATCTTGCCGCCCACCCTCAAAACGCAGCAAACAAGGACACAACCACCGCCATGCAGATCACCAATGTTGCCTCCACCGGGAACTGGGTCATGACCCGGCCGGACGGCGAGACGGTTGCGCTTCGTGGCGAGGGAGATCATGTCAACGTCGAGCTGACGGTCGACAATCAGACTGTCGTCATCAGGCAGGCGCATACTCCCCCTTTTATGAGCGGTACTGCTACTCACCTGGCTCCGGGAGGCGATGCCTGATGACAAGATCGATCCTGTTGGTCCACGGCCGCAGCTTCAAGCCTGAGAAGACAGCGCTCACCAGGCTCTGGATGGCGGCATTGCGCCACGGCATTCAGCGAGACCTGACCCCGGCCAAGCAACAGCGTTTCGAAGACGCAAAGGTCGAGATGGTGTACTACGGGCAGCTTTCCAACGCTTTTCTGAAGGCGAGAGGCAACCCGTACGATCCCAAAGCCGATCTGGCGGATCGGCGCGCAACGCTGGCGCGCCTGAAAAAGTACCCTGCTGACAAGTTCACCAAAACCGAGTACCAGGACCTGCCGGGAATATCCAGCCTCAAGGAATTCCTGGCGGATATCGGATCTGTACTGACCAGCCCCCTTCATTTGAGCGATTCCCTGATCGCGGCGGCAGCTCCTGACATCGCCCGGTATTGGGACGAGGAAAGCCAATTCGGCTCAGACGTTCGCTACCAGATGGTCCAACCGCTCAAGCGAGCCATGCGCCGTGACGGAAAAATTCTGGTGATCTCCCACAGCCTGGGTACCATGGTTTGTTACGACACATTCTGGAAATTTTCTCATATGGGCGAGTACCGAAACGAGTTCGTGACCAGACCCGTCGACACCTGGATCACCCTCGGTTCGCCGCTCGGAGACGAGACGATCAAACGTAACCTGAAAGGCGCATCACTGAGCGGGCCGCGGAAATTTCCGAATATCGTTAAAAAATGGCGCAACTTTGCCGCCGAAGACGACTTCATCTCCCACGATGAAGACGTGAAGAACGACTACAAGGCCATGCTCGAGCAGGGGTTGGTCAGCGATATTTCCGATGCGGACATCTACAACCTGGCGGTCCGGAACAACAAATCCAATCCGCACAGTTCGGCCGGCTACCTGATCCATCCCAAGGTCATCGCTGCCATCGACGGCTGGCTATAGGAAGATCACCATGTGGAAGCTGATCGAAATAGGCCTCATAGCGGCCATGGTGGGTAGTCTCGCCGTCTGGTATCTGACCCGGGATGCCGCCGAGCCGGTAACGCCCACGCCGCTACCGCAGGCTGCGGATCCTGCGGAACCGCAACCCATTCTCTCCTGCAATAAATTGCTGATCGGTCAGTCGAGCGTAGCCTGCAACCTGGACATACAAGGCCCGGGGGTCCTGACCATCGAGATCAATCCCGATCCGGTCAGGACATCCTGGCAGCTGGGCGTCGGCGGCTTGACCGCGCTCACCGAGAGCTGCGAGTTCCGGGGTGACTTCGACCGGCACAACCCCGCGTCGATGCAGGGGCGCGGCAAGGCCACCCTGATATGCCCGGTTGCCGCTGCGGTGGATCGTGAATGGCATGAGTTGTCGTTCGAAGGCCAGCTCGATATCTCGAGCCTGGCCATCGGTATCGGCGTGAAGTTCGAAGGCTGAGGCAAGGCGATTCGGCCACCGGTGCTTCGACGGTGGATTCCGTTTCCTTGTTGACTACTCCTGCACAATCCACCACCCTGTCGATTGCTTCATGGGAGGGGCAGACAATGCGATCTTCAAACACATCATTGACAGTCTTGATTCTATTCGTCGCTGCTTATGCACCGTTTGCTTATGCCGATACGAGCGACGCCGCCCTCGCCACGATGGCGAAGATCCTGATTTCGTTGCAACACTTTCCAACCGATACCGACAAGGAAGCGCTGGCGGAAATCTCCAGCGGCGACAGCTCCGATTCGGTCAAAACCCTGGCAGGCGCCATCGCCGGTATCAGCCACAAGGTTGGCGTCGCTGACAAGGCAGCGCTCGATGCCATTGCAGCCGACGACAATGAATCGGTGAAGGTGAGGGAACTTGCCACCATAGTTGTTGGCCTCAACCATATGCCGGGCGCGGACGCCAAAGCCTCACTGAAGGCGCTGGCAAGCCTTTAGCGTCCTACCAGGCGTCTATCGCGGCCCGTTTCTTGCCTTGTCTGGGAGTGATGCGCATCGAACTCAGCATGCTCGCCACCCACCAGCGGGAGTCGGCCGGATCGATGGTGTCATCGATGCCAAACAGTGATGCCTGATTCAGCGCCTTACCATGCTGATAAGCATTCGCCACCATCTCATCGAACCTCTTGAGCCGGGCTTCGGGATCTTCGATGGCCGCGAGTTCCTTGCGATAGCCGAGCTTCACCGAGCCTTCCAGCCCCATGCCGCCGAACTCGCCCGTGGGCCAGGCCACGGAAAAGGTCGGCGTGTGGTGCGAACCGCCGGACATGGCGATACCACCGAGGCCGTATGACTTACGAATTATGATGGTAAAGAAAGGTACAGACAGGTTCGCGCCAATCACAAACATCCGGCTGGAGTGCCGAACCAGTGCGGTTTTCTCCACTTCCGGCCCCACCATGATGCCGGGTGTATCGCAGAGATACAGGAGCGGGATGTCGAACGCATCACACAGTTGCATGAAACGCGCACCTTTGTCTGCCCCATCCGAATCGATGGCACCACCGAGATGGGTGGGATCGTTGGCGATCACCCCAACACTTCGCCCTTCGATTCGCACGAATGACGTCACCATGGTGTGTCCGAAATCACGTCTGAGTTCCAGCACCGAATCGGTGTCGGCAATGGTGTCGATGACGTCACGAATCTCGTAGACGCGCAGCCGATTCTCCGGGACTATGCGGCGCATCAGTCGCTGATCGGGTACCTCCCACTCCGCAAGACGCCCCTGGAAGTAGGAAAGATAGCGCTTGGCTACCTGTACCGCTTCGATCTCATCCGCAACGGCAATGTCCACCACACCGTTCGCTCTCTGCACCGACATGGGTCCGATGTCTTCCGGTGCATAGATACCCAGACCACCACCTTCGATCATGGCCGGACCACCCATACCTATGTTCGAATCTTCGGTGGCGATGATGACGTCGCAACAACCGAGCAGGGATGCATTGCCGGCAAAGCAGCGACCCGAGGTAATACCGATCATCGGCACCAGCGCAGAGAGTTGAGCGAAGCGCGAGAACGTGGTCTGGGTGCTCACTCCGATCCCGTCTGTATCGCCGGGTCGACCGCCGCCGCCCTCGGCAAACAGCACCATGGGCATCCGGCCGGTTTCCGAAATGTCGATCATCCGATCGGTCTTTCGATGGTTCTGGCCGCCCTGTGTCCCCGCAAGTACCGTGTAGTCATAAGACATCACCACACAGCGAGCATCCGGGTCACCAAATAGAGCACCATTCACCGAACCAACGCCGGTGATCATTCCGTCGGCCGGCGTATTATCGATCAGGTCATCCATTGTACGACGACGACGCTGCGCGGCCACTGTCAGGCTCCCGTACTCCACGAAGGTTTCGGGATCACAAAGATCATTGACGTTTTCCCGAGCCGTGCGCTGGTTCGTTTTTCTGCGGCGCGCAACCGCCTTCGGCCGGGATGCGTCCAACGTTTTGTCATGACGAGCAGCAATCTCGGCCAGATCCGGACGAAAGTGGTCGAGATCCACATCTTCGTCATCGAGGCCGAGATCGCCTGCCACATCGGCCTCTTCGATGAACGCCAGCGGGTGATGTTCGAATATCGTGTCACCTACCGAAACACCGATTACCCGAACGATGCCACTGATGGTCGCCTTGATCTCATGTTCCATCTTCATGGATTCCATGATCATCAGTTGCTGACCTTCGAGCACAGATTCACCTTCGCCCACATCGATGGCGATAATCGTGCCCTGCAACGGCGCAGCCAATGCCACCGTGCCATCGGGACCCCGCGTCACCGACACCGGCGCCAGGGCAGCGGGCGGTTCCCGATCGACCGTTCTGGCGCCCGGCTGCTGGCCGAAGTCCAGCACCGCCAGGGGATCCCGGGCATCGATCTGGGCACCCGCCAGGACACTTTCACCGGCGAGCGCAGGAGCCGGAAGGTCCGATTGCCCATCGACTGGCTCACTCAATTCCTGAGCGTGCTCGTCAACCCAGCCGGCAAAGAGCGTCGAATCGACGAAATCCGGATGCGCGAGCAGGTTTCTGAGGAACCCGATGTTGGTCTCCACGCCTTCAATGCGGAATTCGCCCAGCGCTCGGCGGGTTTTCGCGGCGGCGGCGGCAAAATCGCTCTGGGTGCTGTGGCAGATGACTTTCGCCAGTAACGAGTCGTAGTGTGGGCTGGTGGTATAGCCTGGCCTGCCGAAAGTATCCGTTCGGATCCCTGGCCCGGTGGGCGCTTCGAACGCAGTGAGCGTGCCGCCCGTGGGTATCACCGCGCCATCCCCGGACATGCGCTCCATGTTGACCCGGGCCTGGATTGCATAACCGCGCGGCCTAAGTATCCGATCCTGGCTCAGACCCAGCTCGTTCAGAGATGCGCCGCCCGCCAGCTGAATCTGCGCGGTGACGATATCCACCCCGGTGACCGCTTCGCTAACCGTGTGCTCCACCTGCAGCCTGGCGTTAGCTTCGATGAAGGCAAACGTCTCGTGGTCCGTGTCCACCAGAAATTCGAAGGTACCGACGTTGGTGTAGCCGATGTGTCGCGCAATCTCCAGCGCCGCATCTATAATTCGCTCGCGCAGCGCGGCATCCAGACCAGGCGCGGGCGCGATCTCGACGATCTTCTGATGGCGTCGTTGCACACTGCAGTCACGTTCGCCGAGATGAACCACCTGACTGGCGTCCGCCAGTATCTGCACCTCGATATGGCGCGCACGGGGCATGAAGCGTTCGACATAGACGGTATCGTTGCCGAACGACGATCCCGCCTCGGAGCGACAGCGCTGGTAGGCCGATTCAATTTCGGCCGCGCTCGCCACCACCCGCATACCGCGGCCGCCCCCACCGGCAATGGCCTTGATCACCATTGAACCACCGGAGACTTCTCCGGCGAAGAAATTCTGCGCCTGTTCGAGAGATACCGCCGAATCGATCCCTTCCAGCACCGGCACGCCGGCAGTTCTGGCTGCTTCCCTGGCCCGGACCTTGTTCCCGCACAACTCGAGAATGGCGGGTTCGGGTCCGATAAAGACCAGACCGGCAGCCGCACACGCAGTGGCAAGCTTCGGATTTTCGCTCAGGAAACCATAACCCGGATGTAGCGCGTCGCAGCCGGCTTCTTTGGCGATGCCGATCAGCTGCTCGATGTCCAGATAGGCGGCGGCGCCGGTGCCGGTGAGCGGGGCTGCCGCGTCGGCATTGCTGACGTGCAGACTGGCCGCATCGTCCTGGGCATAGACCGCCACCGATTCAACGCCGAGTTCTGCCGCAGCGCGCGCGATCCGTATCGCTATCTCCCCTCGATTGGCCACGAGGATTCGGGAAACTGACATCTTCAACCCTTCTTAGAAAAGCAAAGGGTCTAATTTACCTTCTTTCGGCCGACGGTAGGAGGCGCTGCCACCATCGAGGCGCCTGTTAGAAAATGAGTTGCACGGTCTGACCGTGTATGTCCGCCAGGGTCGAGCGTAAGCCAGGCAGGATCTGCGTTTCGGACAGGCCTTTGGCCCACAGGGCGTGTGTTGACTCCAGGCGCTTCACGATCCCTGGATGTTCAGCCGCCAGGTTCTCGGTCTCCCCCGGATCGTGCTCGAGATCGTACAGCAGAGTGAGCTGGCCGTATGGCGAGTCGTTGGACCAGCCATCTTCGGGTGGTTCCAGCCGTCCGTCGGCACGCAGATCGTCCACAGTGAGCGGTGACTTGTTATAGCGGATGAGCTTCCAGCGCGCGTCCCTGATCGCTATCGTGGGACCGGCCCGCCAGTAAAGGTACTCATGCGGTGCGCCGCTTTGATCACCCAGCAGATAAGGCAGCAGATTGACGCTGTCTTCGGTCACCGCCGATCTGCCTGCGAGTGCGCTGAAGGTGGCCAGCAGATCCAGTGAGATGACCGGCTGCTCGTATATGGCATCTCCCGGCAGGCCGTCGAGCCAGTTCATGATCAACGGCACACGAATGCCACCCTCCTGATGGTAGCGCTTGAAACCGGCGAACGGCGCGTTGGAACAGGCGCCACGGATATACCCGGCGCAGCCATTATCACTCGAGAATACGATGAGCGTGTTGTCACGCTGATCGATCTCCTCGAGTTTCGCGACAATCGCACCCACGCTATCGTCGACCGACGCCACCATGGCCGCATAGATGCGCGTAGCCTCGTCTTCGATGTGTCGGTAGCGGTCCAGATACTTCGCCGTCGCCTGCAGCGGCGTGTGGGGTGCTGTGTGGCTGAGGTAGAGAAGGAACGGCTGGTGCTGATGGCGGTCGATGAAGGCGACCGCTTCGTCCGTGAACACGTCGGTCAGATAATCTTCCACCACCACCGGCTCATGACCGCGCAGAATCCCGACGCGGGGCGGCCGGGTAGAGGGTACCTGCCCCATGGATTCGACCCCGGGAACTGTCGGGTCGATGAAGATGCTGCCTCCGGCGAGCACGCCGAAATACTCATCGAAGCCCCGGCTCAAGGGGTGGTACGGCCCCTGGTAGCCAAGGTGCCACTTTCCGATCATGCCAGTGGCATAACCTGCCGCTTTCATTTCATCAGCGAAGGTGCGCTCGTCAATGCTCATCCCGGCATCGACGTCCCGCCCGGCAGGATTGAACTCCCAGCCGTGGCGTTGCTGGTAGCGCCCCGTCAACAGGCCTGCACGTGACGGGCTGCAGACCGGATGCGATACGTAGGCGTTGGTGAACCTGATCCCGGTAGCGGCGAGCGCGTCGATATTGGGGGTGTTAATGATCTCGCTGCCATAGACACTGGTGTCGCCAATGCCGAGATCGTCGGCAAAAATGAAGACGATATTCGGCGGATGGGTAACCACGGTCGCGGACTCGACCGCAGCCACCTCGACAACGCCTTCAGCATCTTCCCCGGGGGCACCGCACGCAACCAGCATCGTCGCGATCAACAACAGGACTATCCGGGTGATCCTCATCATAGCCACATCGTCGGGCTACGGCTGGAACCAGATCGGTGACGACCAGGCCCGATCCTGAATGGTGGCGTGCATATCCGGCCGGACCGGGACACCTGCACGTATGGCATCCCATGTCGACCAGCGGCACTTGGGATTTTCCAGTACACGCACGTAATAGAAGGCTTTCTGCTCTGGATCGAAATCCGGGTCCTGCCAGACGGTCATCAGTTCAGCTGCGCCCTTACCCGGTGTTACGGCACAGGTACCGAGGTCTACCTCGGCACCGTTGTCAGGGCAGCGCTGCGTTGCCGCGTCCACCGTCCCACCATCCGAGCAGGCCACGTCGATAACCGCCTCGGCAGGCTCGCCGTCTTCGACCCAGCCCTTGATGATCTGCAGCCGTTGCAGCGCCACGCTGTCGGCATCGCGCATTGCCCACAGTAGGAATCGAGGCGCCCCGTCGCCCTTTCTGATCAGGTCGGCCCCCATCGGCACTCCCTTCGCGTAAGCCTGGGCGATACTGTCCTCGGCATCCATCAGCGCCTCATCAAGACCGTACCCCGCAAAGAATCTCAACTGGATGTGCGGCCCGCTGGTGCTGAAGGTTTCCTTGCGCCGAAACGCATCGAAGATCGCATCCCGGGTATTCGACTCCGCCCAGACCCCAGCCAACCCGGAGGCACCCCAGAATTGAGACGACGCAGTGGCATACTGCGGATCGCCGGGCGGCGAGTCCGGCAACGGCACCGAACCGCGCATGTAGGGCTCGATGTCCGTGAGACCGGTCTTGCTCCAGTAGTTGTCCTCCTCGAAGGACCCGGCGGCATTGTGCGTGTCGGATGACCCGATCACGCCGAATTTATAGGGGTTGAAGCCACTCTGCTGTTCCATCACCAGCCCGTTCAGATACGCCTCGCGAACGTAGCTGCCGGGTGCTCGCGACGGCTGGTTGGTAGCGACCTTGAGTTCCATGAGCTCGAAGTCGGCCCATTCGTCATTCGGCGACAGCAGCGGATGGGTATCCGAGGTGCCCTTCACCTGAGTGTTTTCCACCAGCGGCTCGTTGCGCATACGCTGCTCGGCATACGCCGCATCGATCGGATCTCCCGCCCAGTCGTTCTTCGGAAACATCCAGCCATCGGAACCGTTGGAGTTGTGCGGGATGGCAATGGACTCCATACCCTTCTGGCGATTCCCGTCCATCCAGTCCCACAGATCTTCCGGGTTCAGCGAATCCAGGCGCGCAAAGGGCTGCAGCGGTACCTCGCTGCCGCGGAAGATCACGTTGCGGTGCAGGTTCTGCGTTTCGGGTCCGGAAGTGGTGTATTCATAACCGATGAAGGCAGTAAAGTTACCCGGGTCGTTGTGGCGTTCGGCCGACTCGATGATTTCCTGCCAGGCGGAACGAGCAACGGTGCGATCATCCAGATCATCCACCTGATCAGGATTTTCCATCAGTCCGCGGAGATGTCCGAGCACCGCCTGAAATGCGGCACCGGAACCTTCGGCGGTGGCAGCACCGCGAATCACCGGCAGCAGTTCGTGCTCGGCATAGTCGCCGCGGCCTTCCGAGATCTCCCGCATCATGCCGAGATAAAACGCGTGATCCGATACCGCGAGAAAGTCCAGCGGCTTCTTCATCTGCATCATGAAACCGGAGGCGTGTTCAATGGCTGCCCCCTTGGCAAACTCATGGGCCTCATCGGGCGTGCGCCGGGTACCCATCAGGTAGGCATCGAACGACAGGATGGTATGAATGTGGGTGTCACCAAAGTAGGCATTACGCAACGGATTCGATTCAATTTCCGCGGTCTGGGGTGGCGCCTGCGCCGGTTCGACCACGGTGGATTCACCCGTTTCCGACGTACTCTGGCCACAACCGGCCGTCAACAGCATCAGACCAGTCAGAAAAAATAGATTTCTCATCACAGCTCCTATCAACGTGTGTATCCAAAGATCATCGGCGCTTTCTCTCAGTGGCAATCCCGCACAAAATGAACTGCGCCACCCCGTCGCGCCACCCATCCTCCACCGGCTCGCACCTGATGGGAAGATCGGAGCAGAGGTTCATCATCGGCATCACCAGCCGAGGTTCCAGCGACCTGAGCTCGCCAAGCGAAATACCTCTTTCAATCAACACCATCAGATCGATCCGCCATTGATTGTGGATATCCCATATGACCATCTCGTGTTCGCGGGCCAACGATCGAAACTGCCAGGGCATCAGCGTGGGGCCAGGAAACCACGATCGCAGATAACGCGCATAGTATAAGTTATAGAGCAACCCTTCGAGGGGATCGTCTGTCAACATCCTGGCAACCTGGCGCACCTGTGCGATAAGATCCATGGCGTGCCGGGCACAGAGGTAGAGCAGTTGTTCCTTGCTCGCCCCGTATTTGTAAAGCGACGTCTTGCTCACTCCAATGGACCTGGCCACCTGGGGAATCGAGGTGCCGTGATAGCCCCGACGGTTGAATTCCACGGTCAGTGCCGTCACCACTCGATCCAGACCCTTTTCCGAGGGCGCGGCCGCCGAAAATGGTCTGGGAACAAGACGCCTTACCTCTTCAAATTGAAAGGATTCACTCAATATTCCGTGGCGAATGACACGGATGATCTCATCGGCAATTCGGCCCGGAGAATATCCGTGCCCGCTCAGTAAACTCTCGCCCCGGTTTCGATAACGATTCAGAATCCGGCTGATCAGCTCTGCCACCACCTCGGGAACTGGAGTGTTGATGCTGCCATCGGAAACACCCCGCCGCAGATGCTCGGCGATGCGATTTCTGAATTCGCGCAGCGCCAGGTTTGCCTGACGGCGAAAAGGGTCCCGCAACAGCGCCGTGGACCGCACCGGGACATCCGTCGGCGGCTCGTTGAGTTCCAGGGCGATGAATTCGGCCAGCTGGTCCAGGGCCGGCAGCGCCTTACTCTGTGCTTCCTGCAACAGGTGATTTCGCCGCTCACAGATTGCTTCGATGAGCGTCAGCTCCAGATCATCCTTGCCGTCAAAATAGTGATAGATCGCGGTGTAGTGGAGCCCGAGTCGATCCGCCAGCTGCTCGAGGGTAAACCGGGAGGTGGCCGGACGTTCGGAAAGCCGCGCCGCCATAGCCAGAATTCGAGCCCTGGTGGAATCATCCTTTAGTTCGAAGCTTTTCACAAAATCAGAATCCTTCAATATGAAATTTATCACGGCACTACTCAGATATTCCATCGAATATCAAAGTACTGATAGTCAATTTGATCCAGATACAACGACTGTCGGCAATATCAGTTGACAGAAAAAAATCCTTATGCATGAATAAAAATTCATTCACAGATCTGGAGAGAGATGCCGTGACTGATCCATCGAGAATTATCAGCACTATTACCTTTTTCATACTACTAGCGTCCGGCGCATCGATACCAATGTTCGCCAGCGCCGAAGAATCGAATGCACTGATCGAGGAAATCATCGTCACCGCGCGGAAACGCACCGAGCGACTACAGGACATTCCGGCTTCGGCTGCCGCCCTGACCTCCGATTTCATCGACGATGTCGGCAGGGTGTTCGATCTGCGCGACATCACCGATCTGATCGTGGGGATCAGCATCAACGAGACCCAGGAGCCTACGCTGAGCGAAGTCACGATCCGGGGCGCCGGCCAGTCGCGCAACCGGGCCTCGG
>QIDL01000532.1 GCA_003228415.1 Gammaproteobacteria bacterium
AAGCCCCGATGGTGGAGATTCCCACCCCGGGATGGTCGCTCCAGTCCGATACGAGCGTGACGAATTTGCCATCATCACGCAGTGAAGACTTCCACCCGCCAACCATCAGGCGAGCCAGGCTCTGGAGGCGCGCCCAGTATTCCAGATGAGTTCCGGATCGCGCCTGGGCGGCGAAAACCTCTCCGAGGCCCCAGGGATTGACCAGCGCCAGTTCGCAATTCAATCGACACAGATCCTCTAGTGAATCCACATTCAACAATATGCTGTCGAACACGATCGCTGCGGAGGTGTAGTCGATTACTCTGTAGGGGTCCTCAACGCTGGCTGGTGTAACCGGGGATGGGCCGAAAACGTTACTGGCAAGTGATTTTCCGCCATAGGCCTCGAGCAACTCGTACATGCCTTTGAGATAAGATGCCCGCAGCCAGATCTTCAAGCGGAAAACCTCTATGGAATCAAGCCATTATAACCATTCGCGAGGGGGAAAGCTCTCGAGGTCATACCTCGTGGCAGCGTCAGGTGTCTCGAGACGACAACGGGAAGTGGGTGCTATCGAGACAAGCACCCGGATCGGAAATCAATTAACTTGTTGGTCGAGGAGCTGGATTCCTCTGGATGTGCGCCGATCAAGGCGCGGCACTGGGAAGTCCACCGAAGGCGCGGTGACCATGGAACGGGGACCGAACGACCGAGGTAATCTAACGAATCTCTCCCCGCACCCCGCATAACTGCGGGGTTTTTTTTACGTTGTAGAAATCCATATCCTGATGATCCTGTGCATGCAACTCAAGGGTTGCAGGTTCGGGTCAGGCACGTGAACTCCGAAGCTCTATCAGGGGAAGTAACCATATCTTACTCTCAAAGGATCGGTAACCTGACGTTAACCGGGCTTCCGAGTGCGTTGAGAAATGGCCGAAAAAACCAGAGTATTTGTAGTGCTCGATCCGACCTGCATGGAGCAGGCGGCCCTCGAGTGGGGTGAACAGATCGTTCGTCAGTTTGAAACGCTCCAGACAATGGATGTGGTGCTTCATGTGTATTGCTGCATCAATGCGGAATCGGTGGCGCTGGTCTCCAATCAGAACGAGGTTCACGCCCAGGTGGAGACCGAGAAACGAGTCGCGGCATGGGTAGAGCGCCTTGTCAGCACGACACGCGCAGCAGGGCTCGAGGTCGAAACAGAGGTGGAATGGAACGACGACTGGCGTAAAGCCATTGTTGTGGCTGCCGATCGACATGAAAGTGCTCTTGTGGTCAAAAACATGACCCAGCACTCCCGCTTCGTGCGTTTGGTGCGGGAAACTTCCGATTGGACACTGATTCGCGAGTGTCCGTGTCCGGTGCTACTGGTAAAAACCGGCCGTCCTTACGGCATCGACAAGGTGCTGGTCGCCCTCAAACACAGCCCCGATGAGGGCCGGTATAAAAAGGCGAATGACGACATTCTGGAAACTGCACGCCGACTCAGCAACGACTTCGGCGCAAGCCTCCATGCCGTGACCTGTTATGAATCAGGAGATCGTCCCGACCGCCAGCGTTTTGCAGACCGGTGTGGTCTCGAGCGAAATCAGGTCAGTGCCGCCGTTGGTGTGCCAGAGAAAGTCATCGCAGAGACCGCTGCACAACAGGGTAGCAATCTGGTGATCATCGCTCGAGTGGCGCGGCCTGAATCTCCGAGTGCGCTGGGCAATATCGCGCGAAAGGTAATCGATGAGATCGATACCGAGGTGCTGGTTCTGCCGGTCAGCGTTTGATCGCCGAACACGCCGGGCTCGATTTACACGATTCGCAGGTAGGTTTGCGTCTGATCGCGGTGGGTAACGGTACCGACGCAGCACGCATCCGCCAGACCTGACCTCTTCAGAGCTTCCACCAGATCGTCTGCTTCCGATTCCGGCAAGGCGAACAACAGCCCGCCGTTGGTCTGCGGATCGAACAGGAGCGATGACTGGGCCTTGGTCAGTTCCCGGTCGAATGCCATCTGTGGGATGGCCTGGTCCCGGTTGCTGTCATTGGAGCCCGTGCTCATGCCGCGCTCGTACATCTCAAGGGCACTGTTGAATACCGGCAGCGCGTCGAACTTCAGTTCGAAACACAGATCTGCTCCGCGTGCCATCTCCAGAGTATGGCCGGCTAGACCGAATCCGGTGACGTCGGTGGCAGCATGAACCGTGAACTGGCTGGCACATTCCGCCGCGGTCCTGTTCAGTGTCTGCAGAGATTCCAGGCAGGCATCGAGATGCTGTTGTGGTACCCAGCCTTTGAGATTTGCGTTTAAGATGACGCCACTGCCGATGGGTTTGGTGAGAAGGAGCGCATCACCATCCCGGGCACCTGCGTTCGTCCAGCACTTCTCCGGATGCACCAGGCCGGTAACCGCCAGTCCGAATTTCGGCTCCGGATCTTCGACTGTATGCCCACCGGCAAGCACTGCACCCGCTTCGGTGATCTTTTCCTGCGCACCTCTGATGATCCCGGCCAGAACACTCGCGGGTAGTTTTTTTGATGGGAACGCCACCAGATTTAGGCAGGTAACGGGGCGCCCGCCCATGGCGAAGACGTCGCTGAGTGCGTTGGCGGCTGAAATTCTGCCGAACATTTCGGGATCATCTGTGGGTGGTGTGATGAAATCGGCCGTTACCACCAGCGCCAGCTCGTCCGACAGGCGATAGACGCCCGCATCGTCGTGGGTCTCAAACCCGACGATGAGATTGGGATCTGTTTCCGAAGGCAGACTTTCAAGCAGCGCGTTCAACTCGACCGAGCTGATTTTCGCAGCTCAACCGCAGGTTCGGGATAATCCGGTCAGGGTGTGCTTCTTACGAAACAAGATTCTGGATCCGTCCAATTACAGTTATTTTGCTGTTATCTGGTTGCCGAAAAGTCGGCGAGTCGGAGTATAAGCGCTTTCCATGACCGATAAGAGCCCCGGGTGGCACAATGAGGTAGTCTTCTCGGTACAATCGGCCTCGCCAGGGAAATCACGCCAGGGAAACCCTTTGAGGGAACTCCTCAGGAAACTCTTCAGGGGAAGATCTTCAGGGGAAGATCTTCAGGGGAAGAAAGGAGCACAGGAAAAGGTATGTCACGATCGTTCACCTCAATTGCAACCATTACCGAGGTCATCGCAAGAGCGCTGGAAAGCTATCAGATCGATTCGAAGCAGATGTTCAGCTCTTTCGGGTTGGAGCCCGAACCGTTTCGCGATCCGGATTCGCGCATCAGCAAGGAGACCATGGACCAGATCTGGGAGGAAGCGGCCAGGCTTACCGGTAATCCGTGTATCGGTTTTGAAATAGGGCAGGTGGTGCATGCCACCAATCTGCATGCCGTCGGCTATGCCCTGCAAGCGAGCGCCACCTTGAGAGAAGGCCTGCAGCGCTTAGTCCGTTATCAGCGGTTGATCTCCACAGCAGCCGAGATGGATCTCGTGGAAATCGACAACACGCTGCAATTTCAGATAGACCCCTCCCCGGGAATAGATATCGGTGATGACGCCGCCTTTACCAGCACGGTACAGATGTGCCGCGATGTGACACACGAAGAGTTTCACCCGCTGAGTGTGCACATGATGCGTCCCGCTCCACCCTGCGTGGACAAGCTTGCGGAATTCTTTGGCTGCCCGGTCGAGTATGCGGCGGATCTGGATAAGATCGTGTTCAGCAAAGAGAGTGTTGATGAGCACCTCACACGCCACAATCCCGCCGTGGCTCAGGCGAGTGACGAAGTCGCGCGTGACTATCTGGCCAACATGGACAAAAAAGACGTGGTCACTCGTGCCAGAGTCGCGATCATCGATCACCTGCCGGATGGGGAGCCCAATCGCAAGGCAGTGGGAAGCGAACTGGCGATGAGCGAGCGAACACTTGCCCGGCGACTGGCAGACCGGGATTACACGTTTTCGAGCCTGGTGGATGAAGTCCGAGATCAACTTGCCAAGGAATATCTCAGGCAACATCGATTTTCGGTCACCGATGTTGCCTTTCTGCTCGGATTTTCCGACCAGAGCAACTTTGCCCGAGCGTTCAAACGCTGGACGTCACAGTCACCCACCGAGTTTCGAGCAGGGGCCGGGGCGTAGCAGCAATCAGACCAGCTCTGTGATTAGGATCGCGATGAATAGCGTCAGGACAATCAACGGCCATTCGCTGACCTCGAAATGATATTTAACTTTTTTCATGATGCGCCTTCTCGAGTTCATGGTCCTGACTTTAGCGGTGAGGTGCGCCTCAGGCGGGTTGCGGCAGGCCAATCGCCATTCATCGGGACAACGGGTGTGATCATGAGGATTGCCCACCCATGTTGAGAATCAGCGCATTACTGCTCGTTGTTGGGCTGTTCTGGGGTTGTCAGACGACTGTGGAGCCGTTTACTCCGAGCACCCTGCAGGACCCCGGGAATGCCCTGATCTACGTCTACTGGCCAGGGCAACGGTGGAGGGAGAAATCCGGTCAGTATCCGGAGATCCGGCTTGATGGCGTGCCAATCGGCATACTGCGCTATAAAACTTACCTCATGATCGAAGTCGCGGCTGGAGACCACGAGTTGCGTATGACCGCAGACAGCGAAGCGGCAAACTGGACGGGAATTGATCAATTCTTCAGCACACCGCTGAAGCGAGGTGAGATCAAGTATGTGCGCTTGCTTGTGAGATACGACCAGAACAAAAACAGTCTTTCTGACGGCTTGATGACTCACGTGGTGCTGTTCCTGCCGCGAGCGGGTGGGCAGGCGCGCCTCGAGATGGCTGATCTGAAAGAAGTCCGAAACCGAAACTAGAGCTTTACAGAATCGTACGGTTGGTAACCTTCCGCTTTCAGCCTCTCGATTTCCTCCGGTGCGTACGGCACGGTCTCGATGAATGCCGGGATGTCGTTCAGCTCCACACCGTTTTCATTCATCCAGGTTTCGCACATTTTGACATCGATCAGCCGATAGGCGTCCAGTAGCGCAGCGCGGTCCACCAGGGCCCGATTTTCCTTGTATCCAGACCGGGTGAAGGGAAGTGCTTCGGCGCCGTGCAATACGACCACAACTGGATCTGTTGCGGGCAGACTGCTGCCGAGGGATTCCTCGAGAGTGGAAAACAACGAATTCAGATCGTCCTGGTCGTGGGGAGAAACTTCCAGGTAGGTGCGATCGGCTGCGACGGCGATCTGGCTCCATAGGAACAGCACGGCAGCCATGCGGATGAGCCAATTCATGCCTGGATCTTAACGTATACTTTGCGCCCTTCAAGTCTCGTTCCATTGATTTAAGAGAGCAATCAAACTGTGCGACCGCTGCACTATTACCTCGTCGGTACGGGTAGCTGGTTCCTGGCCTACGGCATCCAGACTGTGATGTTTGCCTGGCTGGTGACGATGGTGCTGCGCGAGTCTCCCGAGATGGTGGGTCTTGCGCAGATGTCACTGCTGCTTCCGGGCACCCTGTTCATACTGGTGGGTGGGAGCTATGCGGACCGCTTCGGCGGTCGACGGGTGCTGCTGATTGCGCAGTTCTTTGCGGTGCTGGCGAGCGGTTATCTGTTGTTCGTGGTGGTCGGCGATCGGCTCAGCCTGACGCTGATTATCGGTTACGCGGTGTTGATGGGGCTGGCGCAGGCATTCGTTACGCCGGCCCGGGATGGTTTGCTCAATCTGGTCGCGGAAGGTCGCCTGCAGAGAACGGTGATGCTCACCAGCATGATGCAGTTCGGCATGCAGATGATCGGTTTTCTGATTGCCTCGCTAACGGACGTGATGGGCCCGACCATTATCATCGGCGTGCAGGCTTCGGTGCTGCTGCTTGGCGTGCTTGCGTTTTCGAAGATTCGTGAAGTGAAGCGAGCCACGCCGGAATTCCCGATCAGGCTTATCAGCTCGGTTATCGAAGGTGCCAGGACGGTATTCTCTTCGCCTTCCATGCGCCTGGTGATGGTACAGAACATCGCCATGGCCATGTTTTTCATGGGTTCTTATATCGTCACCATGCCGCTGCTGGTGCGAGAGGTTTACTCAGGCACCGCACAGGATCTGGCCTACATGAATGGTGCCAACGCGCTTGGTCTGGTGACGACTATTTTTCTTCTGTTGCGACTCGGTGACGTGCGTCGACAGGGCCGCGCCTTGCTGCTCGCACAGGGAATCGGGGCCACCGTGCTGGCACTGGCCGGCCTGGCGCCGAATTATGCGTTCTGGGTGCTGGCCCTGTTCATCTGGGGTGCCTGCGGCGGAATTGCCATGACCATGTCCCGCACCATCATGCAGGAGCAGGCCCCAGACCATCAACGAGGCCGTGTGATGGGATTCTATGCATTTTCATTCATGGGTGCTGGTCCGGTTGGGGCGGTATTCTGTGGATATCTGGTGGAACTCTTCGGGCCTCAGACGGCCTTGATGGTGTCGGCCGGGGCTATGGCGGCGGTGGTTGTCGTCATCCGGCTGGGTTCCGGGCTCTGGCATCTCGAGGGACATGCTCATCAGTTGTTGAACGAAGGTATCGAGGTGGAGGAGAGCGGGCGTGTCGTTTGAACTGGCTGTCGACATTGGCGGTACCTTTACCGATGTGGTGCTGCAACAGGGAATCGAACAGAGCACCGTAAAGGTTCTCACCACCAGCGATGACCCGGCCACCGGGGTGATGGCGGGCATCGATGAGGTGCTCCAGATTACCGGTGCGGATCCGACCGATGCGAGAGTCATGTTGCACGGCACGACCCTGGCGACGAACGCGCTGATTGAGCGCCGCGGTGCCATCACCGCCTTGCTGACAACCCGGGGACATCGCGATGCGCTGGAGATGGCGCTGGAAAACCGCTTCGAGCAGTACGATGTGAACATCGACAGGCCAGTCCCCCTGGTTCCTCGAGAACTTCGACTGCCGGTGACCGAACGTCTGGATGCCCGTGGCGACGTTCTCATCGACCTGGACGAAGCCTCTGTTGAGGCGCTGGTGCCGGTGCTGGCCGCCCGGCAAGTCAACAGCATCGCGGTGGGTTTACTGCATTCTTATGTGAATCCCTCGCACGAGGAGCAAATTGCCGGGCTTCTTCGAGCCGCGCTGCCCGGGGTGTCCATCAGCCTCTCCTCAGAGGTGTGTCCGGAAATTCGTGAATACGAACGACTTTCCACGACCTGCGCAAATGCCTATATCAAACCCTTGATGGCCCACTATCTGCAGAGTCTCGAAGAGAAGTTTCGGAGCCGGGGGTTCGGCTGCCCGATCCTGTTGATGACTTCGGGGGGCGGGCTGACCACACTCAAAACAGCGCTGTCGTTTCCCATTCGACTGGTGGAGTCGGGACCCGCGGGTGGGGCGATCCTTGCCGGTGAAATTGCCGCTGCCGGGGGATATTCGAAAACTCTTTCGTTCGATATGGGTGGAACGACGGCGAAGCTCTGTGTGATCGACGATTTCAAGCCATTACTGAGCCGTTCGTTCGAGGTCGATCGCAGCTATCGATTCAAGAAAGGCAGCGGGCTGCCGGTGCGCATTCCGGTGATCGAGATGGTGGAGATTGGTGCTGGTGGCGGATCCATCGCTCGACCGGATACGCTCGGTCGTATTCAGGTCGGTCCGGAGAGTGCCGGTTCGGAGCCTGGGCCGGCCTGCTATGGCCGAGGTGGTGTCAATGCCACGGTTACCGATGCCGATGTGGTGCTCGGGAAAATCGATCCGGAGTCTTTCTCCGGCGGCCGGATGAGCCTGGACCGTGCGGCCGCCGTCGATGCGCTGAATCGCAACATAGGAACGTCCATGGGATTGCCGGTCTCGCTGGCTGCACACGCGGTGAGTGAAGTGGTGAATGAAAATATGGCGGCGGCGGCCAGGGCTCATCTCAGCGAATGGGGTCGAGGCATGGAGGAGCGAACCCTGATTGCATTCGGGGGTGCTGCGCCCCTGCATGCCTGCCTGCTTGCTCGAAAGCTGAAGATCGACCGCATAGTCATTCCCAGAAATGCCGGTGTGGGCTCGGCAGTAGGATTCCTGTTGGCACCGGTGGCTTACGAGGTGGTACGCAGCCACTACATGACCCTCGCCTCGCTGGACCCTGAAGCCATCGCCAGAGTCATGGCCGAGATGCACGCGGAAGCTAGAACCGTCGTTTCTGAAGTGGTGGATCCGGCCGGGCTGCAGGTCTCTCGGAATGCCTATATGCGCTATCTCGGCCAGGGCTATGAAATTGCCGTGCCGGTGCAGGACGACCCTGAAGCCATTCGTCCGGAGGATCTGCGCGCGGAATTCGAGACAACCTACAAAGCACTTTACGGGCGGGTGATTCCGGGGCTGGAAATCGAAATTCTGAGCTGGACTTTGAATCTCGCTGAACCTCCGGGGAACAAGGTACTGCGACTCGAGCCGGACCTGCTGGACCCTTTGCGATTGATCGAGGCTCGCGAATATTGTGAAATGTTCGATGTGATCACCGCAACCAGCGTCGAAACAGGATGCTTCGAAAGGTCGAAACTCGATGTGGGTGATTATCTCAATGGTCCCGCGTTGATTACGGAGCCTCAGACCACAGTGGTCGTTGGATCTGGATACTCGGCCTGTGTCACGAGGCAGGGAAATCTTGTCATCGTTGCAGATCTGAAAAAAGAAATCGGTTAGGAAGACTGAGTCATGTTGGGTGTCGGGCGAAGAATATGTGTTTGCGCTGTGTTGTTTTTCGCGTCGAGCGCGCTTGCAGAAGATTTTGTGTTGATGAAAAACGGGGATCGGATTACCGGGGAAGTCAAGAAAATCTGGGATGAGGAGGTGTACATCAATCCACCGTATGGCGATGAATACGCGATCGAACTCGAGTATGTGGCTCACGTGCATACCGATGAGAAATTCGAAGTATCGATGCGCCACGGTCGCCGCACGGAGAGCGTCATTGGTTGGCTGGATTTGAATGAGGATGGGCAAGCGGCCGTTATCACGGATTCAGGCAGAACGGTTCCGCTCGCTCAGGTCGACAACATGCTGGAGATCGAGGAATTCTTCGATTGGAAGATCCTCAGTGATATCAGCGCCAATGTAGCCAAGGGAAATACCAACACATCCAGCACCAGAGTTTATACGTTGGGTGAACTGAAACTCGGCGAGCACCGGCATCGGCTGGAGTTGACCCGCGATGAACAGAGAACGGATGGCGAATTCACCAAGGATCAGTCGGATGTGTTTTATCAGGATACGTGGACGTTCACCGATGAATGGTTCGTGCGTGGATCCATCAACTGGACCCGCGATCCGATCCGGGACCTGGATAGCAGGACGCGCGTATTTCTGGGTCCGGGATATCACTTCTGGGATGACTCCAAACGCACCCTCAATCTAAGCATCGGGCCGACCTATTTTTCCGAAAAGATCGGCCTGGAACAAGATGACTCCCTGGCCGTTCAGAGCACCTTACGCTACGACCAGAAGTTTCTTCGAGACGATCTCTTCATATTCTGGCAGTCGGACGTTACGGAAATTGTCAAAGGGCGTGACAACCGCATCGTTGAGTCGACGCTGGGGCTGCGCTACGACATTACCGGCGATATCTATCTGACGATGCAGGTAGATTACAACCGCGAATCGAATCCTGCGACGGACCGGCAAAAAGAGGATGTGACCTTTCTTTTTGGCGCGGGAATCAAGCTGGACTAGTCATGGCTGTGCAAAAAATAGACGAACTGCGCCTGCAACTGATCTGGAACCGCTTGCTGTCCATTGTCGAGGAGCAGGCCCAGACTCTGATGCGCACAGCATTTTCGACCGTTGTTCGCGAAGCGGGCGACCTGTCCGCCGGTGTGTTCAACAACCGTGGGGAAATGCTCGCTCAGGCGGTGACGGGGACACCCGGGCATGTCAATGCGATGGCGGCTTCGGTCGGCAAGTTTCTGAAAGTTCATCCACTCTCATCGCTGTGCGAAGGGGACGTGCTGCTGACCAACGACCCCTGGGACGGCACCGGCCATTTGAATGACTTCACCGTGGTTACGCCCGTTCACCGGCACGGCGAATGCGTTGCGTTGTTCGCCGCCACCAGTCATATCGCCGACGTGGGCGGACGCGGCTTCGGCCCCGATGCCAATGACCTGTTCGAGGAAGGCATTCGAATTCCCATCGGCTATCTGTTTCGTGGCGGTGTTCGGGACGAGGTACTGATGTCGATCATCAAGGCCAACGTGCGCGACCCGGTTACCGCTGAAGGTGATCTTCATTCCTTGACCGCATGCAATGAACATGGCTGCCGCGCTCTGGGTGAGATGATGGACGATTTCGGGCTCACTGGGCTCGATCAGGTCGGTGAGCACATCATTCAGACGTCCAGGATGGCGATGGAGCGCGAAATCGGTTCGTTGCCGAACGGCACCTTCAACCATGAGATGGTGATCGATGGCTATCGGGAGCCGGTCAGGCTGGTGGCCGAGTTGACGATCGAGGATGCGTTCATCAGCGTGGATTTTGACGGCAGTTCCGCGGTCTCGGACGCAGGCATCAACGTTCCGTTGCCATACACGCAAGCCTATGCCTCATTCGGCGTGCGTTGCGTGATCGGCAATGAGGTGCCGAATAATGCTGGATCGCTGCAGACGGTTCGCGTCACGGCGCCGGCCGGATGCATTCTCAATGCACCTCCACCGAGCGCCGTGTCTGCCCGTCACGCGGTGGGGCAGATGCTGCCCGATGTGGTGCTGGGTTGTCTGGCGGCCGTGATACCCGGGCGGGTACCCGCCGAGGGCGCATCCTGTATCTGGAATCCGGTATTTTTGAACACCCCGGGCAGTAGCGAAGCGTTTGTGACCAACCCGATATTCAACGGTGGCACCGGCGCCCGAGCTTCGAAAGACGGACTGTCCACCACAGCCTTTCCCTCGGGGGTAAGAACGACGTCTACAGAGATCAACGAGGCGACAACGCCGCTGGTGATCTGGCGCAAGGAGTATCGAACGGACTCCGGAGGGCTTGGGGAGCGTCGTGGCGGTCTGGGCCAGGTGATCGAAGTGGGTCACCGGCACGGAGCGTCGTTCGTCGTGTCGAAGATGTTTGATCGGCTCAACCATCCTGCCGATGGCCGGTTCGGCGGTGGTCCGGGCGCACCCGGAGCCGTGTACCTCAAAGACGGTGAGAAGCTCCAGGGTAAGGGTCGAGATCTGGTTCCGGCGGGCGCGATACTGGTCCTCGAAACGCCTGGAGGCGGCGGCATGGGCGATGCGAAAATGAGAGATGGTGAGCGAGTGGCTGCGGATATCCGTGCCGGACTGGTGTCAGAAGCGGCCGCCAGGGCGGCGTCCGGGCCACAACTCGACCTCAAAGGTGATTGAATCGGGGCGCCACTGGCGAGGAGTTGTATTTTCTACGGGAATCTGCAAAATAGCGCACCCTCAAAGCGGGCATAGCTCAGTCGATAGAGCGGTACCTTGCCAAGGTACAGGTCGCGGGTTTGAGCCCCGCTGCCCGCTCCAGACAAAAAACCCCGGCCACGGTGCCGGGGCTTTTCTTTCCGGGGCCTCTTGATCCCGGACTGTGCTCGTCGCTATCCGTCGGTTATCCGACGGCCGAATCCACTGCGTAAATTATCCGGGTGGTCTTTGACTGGCAGGCCTTCGTCCGATTCGCGCCTGAAGTCCGTGCGACGGTCATCAAAGTGCTGGTATCTGCAGGCACAACCTTGCCGATTCGTGCATGCGGCGAGCGGTAGCGGGGGAGCCTCTTCGGAAAGGAAGCGTTTCCCCGCCATACCCCGGGCGCTCGGACATTGCATCGAATCACCGCTTATGACACCGACTCCGTGAAAGATGTGACGCGGCGGCCCAGCGAACGGTCGCTTTTTCTTCTTTCGTAACCTGATCATCCCAACCTCCCTGTGATCGAGCCCGATCGTTCTCCCTGGTTCTCATTGTATTCTTTTTAGTCAGAAGTTGCGCTGTAAATGATGTGAATAAGCCAGGACTCGGTGTGCACGTCGGTGCCTTTCTTCGCTAAGGTGGCGCCATGAAACTGGAACCGCAACCTGCGCTGCATGTGAGCGTATTGGCATACACGCTATTGCACCTGGTGGTGGCAGCGGTGTTGCCTGTTGCGGCTCATGAAGCACACTACGCGCTGTACGCGCGAGAAATCCAGATGAGTTACCTGGATCATCCGCCATTAGTGGCGTGGTTGCAGGCCTTGGTGTTGCCGCTGTCCGATTCCGACCTGGGCCTGCGAATCATGCCGATCGGATTGTCCGTTGCTGCGCAATACCTCCTCGCTCATCTGGCCAGAGTACTCAATCCAACGGCATCACCGTGGCTGGAAGTGGTCTGTGTGCTCATTCTGCAGGG
>QIDL01000099.1 GCA_003228415.1 Gammaproteobacteria bacterium
CATCTTCCCCGATGACAGTCGGCCAACGTGGAGCCTCTGATCCCCGCTGATCTGGGTGTCTTCAACCGTAAAAGTTGCAGCCTCATTGCTGAGCGTTCCAGAGTCCCCGATCTGGCCACCCGATTCCCCGTAAAATGGCGTGCGTTCCAGAACCACCACACCGCTTTCACCCTCGTCCAGGCTGTCCAGGGCGGCGCCTTCACTGTCGAAAATTCCGGTAATCGTCGCTTCGGCACTTTCCGATTCATAGCCGGTGAATTCGACTTTGCCTTCGGTGTGAATGCGCTGGCCGAGTTTGCTGTCGAATTTCGCCGATGCCCGCCCACGAGCCCGCTGCGCCTCCATCGCCTCGTCAAAACTGGCCATGTCGACCGACAGTCCCCGCTCTCGAGCCACATCGGCTGTCAGGTCAACCGGAAAACCGAAGGTGTCATAGAGCTGGAAGACCACATCGCCAGGAATCTCCGTGCCACTCAAGTCGGCTATGGTTTCATCCAACAAATCCATGCCCTGGTTCAGCGTCTCGGCAAAGCGCGCTTCTTCGCGCTCGAGCACCTGTTCGATCTCCCGCCGTTTCTCAACCAACAGTGGGTAAGCCTCTCCCATCTCGCCAATCAGCGGATCTACCAGCTTGTTGAAAAACGGTCCGTGGATGTCGAGCTTGTAACCGTGCCGCAGACCGCGACGGATAATGCGCCGAAGCACGTAGTTGCGATCCTCATTTCCGGGTATGACGCCATCTGCAATCAAAAACGCCGCCGAGCGGATGTGATCCGCGATGACTCGCAGCGAAGCGTTGGCAAGCATCTGCTGTTCATCGTTGTAGCCCGCCATCTGACCCGCGGCTCTGATGAGAGTACGAAACAAATCGATCTCGTAGTTGCTATGAACGCCCTGCAGGATCGCAGCCATCCGTTCGAGACCGAGACCTGTATCGACGCCCGGTTTTGGCAAAGGCACCAACTCGCCATCGACAGAACGGTCGAACTGAGGGAAAACCAGGTTCCAGAACTCTATGTAGCGATCACCGTCTTCCTCTGGTGTTCCCGGCGGGCCCCCTTCCACTTCCGGCCCATGATCGTAAAACATTTCGGTACACGGCCCGCAGGGACCGGTGTCACCCATGGCCCAGAAATTCTCTTCGATGTCCACGACACGATCGTGGTCGATCCCTATTTTCTGCTCCCAGATTTCCCGTGATTCGTCATCCGTTGGGTGAACGGTCACCCAGATCTTTTCTTTTGGGAGGTTCAATACCTCGGTGATGAACTCCCATGCCCAGGAAATGGTCTGTTCTTTGAAGTAATCGCCAAAACTGAAGTTGCCCATCATCTCGAAGAATGTGTGATGGCGCGCGGTATAGCCCACGTTCTCGAGATCGTTGTGTTTTCCACCCGCCCGCACACAGCGCTGTGCAGACACCGCGCGGATAAAACCGAGATCCTCTCTGCCCAGCAGCGCATCCTTGAACTGGTTCATGCCCGCATTGGTGAACAGCAGGGTCGGGTCATCCCCGGGGACCAGAGTGCTCGAGGGCACAATGTGGTGGCCTCGCTCCTCGAAGAACGACAGGTAGGCGGCGCGTAGCTCGGCGGTTTTCATGGTTCAGCCGGAGTTCAAAAAAGCGCGCCAGTATAATGGATGCAGCCTGAGGATTGCAGACTAAGATCCGGGCAATTCAGGACGATACGGAACCCAGCACCCGATAGATCAGATCCGAGGGAAAGCCGCGGCGGGCCAGGAAGCGCGCCTGGGTATTCCACGCTTTCTGACCATCGGGACAGCGGCCAAACTTTTTGTCCAGCACGCCTCGTGCCAATTCAATCCAGAACTCGCCGGATTCGGTTAGCTGCGCTTCCAGATCGATCTCGGCAACGCCTCGCTGGTAGAGTTCCTGACGAATCTTGACTGGGCCGTAGCCCTTATTGACCCGACTGCGGATATAGATCTCGACATAGCGAGCATCGGACTGCAGATCATGTTTGGTCAGATAGTCGAATACGCGCCCGACGATCTCGACATCATGACCTTTTCGAAGCAGTTTCCGCTCGAGTTCGTAAACACTGTGCTCCCGCAGGGAAAGGCTTCTCACCGCAGAATCCAAGGCGACCCGATAGGCCGCCTCGATAGATTCCGTTTCTGCGGTGACCTCGGAGACCTCGGAGGTCTGAGCCGCCACACCGGTCTCGTCCGTCATGATCCACAGCACCAATTTACGGAATCAGGAAAGCGGATCCTGCTCGGGTTCCGGAATGATCACCTCATCAGACGCCAGATCCGAGGGCAGCAGTTGCTGACGGATCTGTTGCTCGATCTCGTCGCGCATTGCTGGATGCTCGTTCAGGAAGTCGGCCGCATTCTTGCGCCCCTGACCAATTCGGTCGGACTTGTATGCATACCAGGCGCCGGATTTTTCGACGATTCCCTGTTGCACTCCCAACTCGAGAATCTCACCCAATCGATTGATGCCCTGCCCGTAGAGAATCTGGAATTCGGTCTGGCGGAAGGGGGGAGCGACCTTGTTCTTGACCACTTTGACCCGGGTTTCGTTACCGGTGACCTCATCACCTTCCTTCACCGCGCCGATTCGGCGAATATCCAGGCGGACAGAGGAGTAGAACTTCAACGCGTTGCCCCCGGTGGTGGTCTCCGGAGATCCGAACATGACACCGATCTTCATACGAATCTGGTTGATGAAGATCACCAGAGTGTTCGACTGCTTGATGTTGCCTGTCATCTTTCTGAGCGCCTGGCTCATCAGGCGAGCCTGGAGACCGACGTGGGTATCGCCCATCTCTCCTTCGATCTCCGCTCTCGGTGTGAGCGCGGCAACGGAATCTATCACCACCACGTCTACAGCGCCGGATCGCACCACCATGTCGCAGATTTCCAGCGCCTGCTCGCCGGTGTCTGGCTGAGACACCAGCAGCTCATCCGTGTCCACACCGAGCGACTGGGCATAGATCGGGTCCAGAGCGTGTTCCGCGTCGATGAAAGCACAAGTGCCACCGCTTTTCTGGGCTTCCGCAATGATCTGCAGGGTGAGCGTAGTTTTACCGGAGGATTCGGGACCATAGATCTCGACGACCCGCCCGCGGGGTAAACCGCCAATACCCAGTGCGATGTCGAGGCCGAGGGATCCGGTAGAAATCGAGGGGATGGCGACCAGCTCCCGGTCGCCCAGGCGCATCATGGAGCCTTTACCGAATTGTCTCTCTATCTGGGCAAGCGCGGCAGACAGAGCTCGGTCTTTCTGATCGGATTTGCCGACAAAATCAACCAGGCCTTTTTTCTTGAGCGAGTCGGCTGTATCGGTCAATTTGCTCATTATGGGATTCTCCTGAAATCTGACCCGAGGTTCGCCGGTGTCTCCGGCGTAGGATTTCTCAAGGTGACGACTACTGTATATATAATCAGTAGTCATGGCAACCGTCAGATTGGAGCAAAACGACGTTCTCGCACAGCCTCCGGGGTTGATGTCCCTTTCTGAACCCTGCAACATCCTCCTACCCATGAACAGATCCACGAACACTTCGCCCGCACCCACCTCCCACACTCCGATGATGCAGCAGTACCTGCGCATCAAGGCGGATCACCCGGACGAGTTGCTGTTCTATCGAATGGGAGACTTTTACGAACTGTTCCACGCAGATGCACGACGGGCGGCCGAACTCCTGGACATCACCCTGACCAGCCGCGGTCAGTCTGCCGGTCAACCTATTCCCATGTGTGGCGTGCCCTTTCACGCCGTTGACGGATACCTCGCCCGGCTGGTCGAACTCGGGGTCACAGCCGCCATCTGCGAACAGATCGGTGATCCTGCCACCAGCAAAGGCCCGGTGGAACGTAAAGTGGTGCGGATCATCACGCCGGGCACTCTGACCGATGATGCACTGCAGGAAGGCAGCGCAGAGAGTCTGCTCATGGGGATCCAACCGGCAGGTGACGGTTATGTCGCCGCGTACCTGAACCTCTCCAGCGCCCAGTTACAGGTCACCGCACTTCAAGATCGACAGTCACTCAGCGCAGAACTGGCCCGCATGCAACCGAGCGAAGTGGTGCTGACCGAAGAACTCGCCGAAGCGATCGGGCAGGAATTCACCAACCTCCATGTGGCGTGTCGCCGGTTGGATGGTCTGGCATTCGATCCAACCCTTGGGTTCAGGCAGTTGACCCGTCATTTCGGCACCCGGGATCTGACGGGATTCGGCATCAACGAGGACTCCCCACTGATCGGAGTCGCCGCTGCGGTGCTCGATTACGCAAAGCTCACCCAGTGTCAGGACCTGGCTTACATCGATCGGCTGACGGTCATTTCTGCAGACACCGTGGTCACCCTCGACGCCCATTCCAGACGCAACCTCGAGATAGACCGGCGCATCAACGGCGCCGAAGACGCCACCCTCTACGCCCTGTTCAATACCACCCGCACCCCGATGGGTGCGCGGCTGCTGCGACGCTGGCTGCACGCACCGAGCCGCGACAGGGCCCTGGTCCAGGGACGACAGGACGGTGTCGCCGCGATCATCGAAACGGGTTTCGAGGAGCTCCGCGGACATTTGAAAGACGTGGGAGACATGGAACGGGTGGTGTCGCGCATTGCTATCGGCAGCGCATCCCCCAGGGATCTCGCTCGTCTTCGTTTCGCGCTCAGACAGTTCCCCGCCATCCGGGCAGCGCTGCCCACCACCAGCAATTCCCTCAATGGCATAGCGAGCGCGTTGCCGGATTACGAGGAAGTGGTGGCGCTGCTCGACAGCGCGCTGGTGGATGTGCCTCCAGCGACCATCCGTGACGGCGGGGTCATTCGCTGCGGCTACGATGAAGCACTCGATGAACTGACCGATCTCACCGAGAATGCGGCTGCCTGGCTTGCCGAACTCGAACAGAGCGAGCGGCAACGTTCGGGGATCAGCAGCTTGAAGGTCGGTTACAACCGGGTCCATGGCTACTACATCGAAACCAGTCGCAATGCAGCCGAAGCCGTTCCGGCCGAGTATGTTCGGCGCCAGACGCTGAAACACACCGAGCGCTACATCACACCTGAGCTCAAGAGCTTCGAAGACCGGGCCTTGACCGCACGCTCCAAGGCGTTGGCATTAGAGAAATCACTGTTTGATGCACTCACTATCCGGCTGCAGCAGGACGTCACCGAGTTGCGCGCATCTGCTGCTGCGGCTTCCGAACTCGACGTGCTCAGCACCTTTGCGGAACGCGCGCTGACATTGAACTTCACGGCTCCGGATCTCGATGACGCGCCGGGCCTGTCCATCAGCGGAGGCTGGCATCCGGTGGTCCGGGCATTGAGCGATGACCCCTTCATTCCAAACGACCTCACCCTCGACAGCTCCCGGCGCATGTTGATCGTTACCGGGCCCAACATGGGCGGTAAATCCACCTACATGCGTCAGGCCGCCCTCATTGCCCTGCTGGCCTGCACCGGCAGTTTCGTTCCCGCCAGTCACGCCCGTGTCGGACCCATCGACCGGATTTTTACCCGTATCGGCGCCAGCGACGACCTGACTGGCGGGCAATCCACTTTCATGGTGGAGATGACTGAAACAGCCAACATTCTGCATCACGCCACCGCCACGAGCCTGGTGCTTCTCGACGAAATCGGTCGCGGCACCAGCACCTACGACGGGCTGGCGCTGGCCTGGGCGACGGCCGAATATCTGGCGTATCGGATCCAGGCGTTCACATTGTTTGCGACTCACTACTTCGAGCTCACCAGCCTTGCGACGGATCTACCCGCCACGGAGAACGTTCATCTGGCCGCCACCGAGCATCAGGGTCAGATCGTCTTCCTGCACAGTGTCCAGCCGGGCCCTGCGAGTCAGAGCTACGGCATTCAGGTGGCCCGGCTGGCCGGGGTTCCCAATGCGGTGCTCAGCAGCGCCCGGGACCGTCTCCAGGCGCTCGAACAGTCTCAGGCGGCACAGAATCCCCATCAGGATGATCTATTCACAGCACCACCAGCCGGTTCGCCAGTCTTAGAAAAGCTCGCCAGCATCGACGTCGATGGGTTGAGCCCGCGCGAGGCACTGGAACTGCTTTACACGCTCAAATCGCTGACGCCCTGAGCCTCACCGCCGCTGGCGCCCTCGACACCGGGAGCATAGCGGTTAAAATACGTGGTTTTTGGAAAAGCCTTTCGAGGGCTTGTCGAAGTACGGAGAAAAAATGACTTTCGTCGTTGGTGAAAACTGTATCAAATGCAAACACACGGATTGCGTGGAGGTATGCCCGGTAGATTGTTTCTACGAAGGCCCCAACATGCTGGTCATCCATCCGGACGAATGTATCGATTGTGCACTTTGTGAACCCGAGTGTCCTGCGGACGCCATCTTTTCAGAAGACGAACTCCCGGACGGGCAGGAAGAGTTTCTCGAGTTGAATCAAGAACTTGCTGAGATATGGCCGAACATCACCGAAAAGCAGGATCCTCCACCCGATGTCGACGAGTGGGATGGCAAGCCGAACAAACGAGAGCTGCTGGAACGCTGACCCCTGACATCGAGACTCGGACCAATCGGCCCGGGCACTAACGCTCGAAGCGCGACAGCAACCAGATCACCCCGGCCCCGGCGAGCATAGCGAGTAAGGTTGCAGCAACGAAGTTCGGCTCCCCGCTGAGGAGCGAGTAGGTCTGTGGACTCACCAGAGCATCATCGGTCTGCCAGGGCCACAGCTGCATGAGCGCGCCAGCCATGAACCCGGTCAAGATCGACAGCAGCGGAGCCCGCCAGACTTTAAGCAACAGCGACAGCAGATTGGCGAAGAGCAACAGCCCTGCTGCACAGCCGCTGAGGAATACCAGCAGCACATCCCAATGTGGGCCTGACAACGCCGCGATGACCGGTTCGTAGAGTCCCAGCAGCAGCAGTATGAAGCTGCCGGAAATGGCCGGCAGCAGCCAGGCCGAAACCGCGATGCTCCCGACCAGGAAAAACGTCCACAGTGACTGATCACCAGCAAAGGGTTGAAGCAGCGAAAGACCTGCTCCCAGAGCCAGACCCAGCGGGCCTGCAACCAGCAGCGTCCGCCCCGGCAGATCGCGTCCGAGCAGCCAGATCGACAAGGTAATGATGCCGAAGAAAAAACCCCAGACAATCGGCCGAATCGATTCCAGCGCGATGGCGAGTATGTTGGCCAGCAGCACCACGCTGGTAATCATGCCGATGCCAAGCACGAACAGAAAAGTGAGATTGTGCCTGGACCAGATTAAAACTATTCCCTGCACGGGCCCGGCACGAAATTCTCCGATTGCGCTGATCTTCAACCCGGCAAGCGTGTTCACCAGCTCGTCGTAGATACCCGTGACAAACGCGATGGTGCCACCGGATACCCCAGGCACCAGCTCGGCCACACCCATAGCGACACCGCGCAGGTAGATGCCGAGCCATCGGCGAAGGTCTCTCGGTCGCTGCTGCGATACGCTCTCTGTCACCGGACCCGTCTCACCGGATACCCTTCAACAACGGTACGAAGCGTACATGATCGACGGTCCGCACCTCTATGGCATCGTCGACCCGGTCATAGACTTTCAACTCCTGCACCTCGTCTCCGCCCACCGGGACCACCAGCCGCCCGCCCGGGGCGAGTTGCGAGAGCAGCGCTTCCGGAACGGTCGGCGGCGCGGCAGTCACCACGATGCCATCAAACGGACCTTCTTCCGGCCACCCCTGATAGCCATCGCCATGGCGGTACCGTACGTTGCGACAACCCATCGCACCAAGTCGCTCGCGGGCGCGATCGATCAGGTGCGATAGACGTTCGATAGTGAAAATCTTCTGCACCGACTCACCGAGGTGGGCGAGGATGGCGGTCTGGTACCCCGAACCAGTACCCACCTCCAGAACACGTCCACGGCATTCGGTCAGCAGCGTCTGGGTCATTAGAGCCACGATGAAGGGCTGTGAGATGGTCTGACCGTGGCCGATCGGCAACGCGGTATCTTCATAGGCTCGATGAGCCAGCGCCTCATCAATGAATATGTGCCGGGGTACGCGGGCCACCGCCGCCAACACATCTTCATCGGTCACTCCTTTCTCACGCAGGCGTTCAACCAGCCGGTTTCTGGTGCGTTGGGATGTCATCCCAATTCCAACCAGATCAAAACGAGCCATTTTCATCCGGCCTGAGAAATCGAAAAACTTCTCCAAGAAAGCTTGTGGCGTAACCACCCGGTCGGAGCGAAAATCGTGTGACTATTTCGCCTGGCCCGATTTCCCAACTGAATTCTTCGGCTCTGAGCATCAACGGTCGGCGACCCTGATCGACGCCCGCGTACTCCAGGCCCTCACTGATTTGCAGATGGGATTCGAGCGCGGCCCGTTCCAGATGCGCAGCCTGGCCACTGGTCGCTGAGCGTCCCCGACCCCACAGCGGCCCGGTCGGCTCACCTTCGACCAGCACGTCACCGTCTATGGGCCGATCCCAGTTCTGTGCGGCCACCCGTCCGGCGAGCACCTCGTTGAACAGAAAACTACGCAGTACCGACAGATACAATCCCTGCTTGAATTTCGAAGTACGAGACCGACGCCGATGTTTCAACCAGCGCTCGGCCTCGGTTAGATTGTTCCAGCCGAAGCGCTGCTCACCAAAATAGTTGGGCGCACCGCGCGTTTTCAGCACCTCGAGCTGCGCTTCGGCCCCACCGTCGCAATGTTCCCGCAGTGTGATCTCAAAGCTGTTGGCCGCCAGTTGGCCGCGCCTGAGCTTCTGCGAATGTCGAGCGCAAGCGAGCACCTCCAGCCCTCCCGAGCCCAGCCCTTCGCGGTTGAGTTCACACACGCCACGCAGGCTGAACCATTGAGTGGTAACGGCATGCTTGTCTTTCATCCCGGCATACCCCACATCGACGGGGCCGATACCATGAACACGCGCCAGCAAACGGGCAACTTCAGGAGTGCTGTGATTGGTCTTCTCAATCTGAACGAACAGGTGCTCGCCTTCCCCCGAGAGTTCGAACGACAGAGTCTCAGTGACCACAAAATCTTCCGGATGGCGCTTGAAAGCAACGCCGATAGGCTTATCTGCCCAGGCACGCGGCCAGCAACTGCTCATGGGCTGTCAGCGCTGCCGGGAGTTGACCAGATAGAAAGTCTCCCCTTCCTTGATCATGCCCAGATCGCTTCTCGCTCTGGCTTCCACCGCAGCTAACCCGTGCTTTTGTGCCACGACCTCGGCGGTCAGAATCCGGTTGCGCTCCTCGAGACGATCAAGGCGCTGCTGTTGCTTGCTCACTTGCACAGCCAGCGTCTGGGCCCGGAAGTAACCCACATCGCTGAACCAGAACTTGAATTGCAGATACAAGCTCAAGCAGATGAAGACCACAATTGAGAAGCGAACGAACATTCAGATGCCCTCTTCCTTTCTCTCGAACTCACCCATGCCGCGGTACACGGCGTTATCCCCCAGGGATTCTTCAATTCTCAGCAGCCGATTATACTTCGCCACCCGATCGGACCGGCACAGAGATCCGGTCTTTATCTGTCCGGCTCCGGTGGCGACAGCCAGGTCGGCAATGGTGGTGTCTTCGGTCTCACCGGAACGATGAGAGATAACCGACGAGTAGCCTGCATCCTGGGCCAACACGATCGCGTCCAGGGTTTCCGACAGGGTGCCTATCTGGTTCAGCTTGATCAGAATCGAATTCGCCACGCCCCGATCGATACCCTCGCTGAGGATGTCGGTATTGGTCACAAACAGGTCATCGCCGATCAGCTGGATGCGATCGCCAATGGAATCGGTCAGCTGTTTCCACCCCTCCCAATCGTTTTCATCCATACCGTCTTCGATGGAGATGATGGGATAGCGGTCGATCAGGTCTGCCAGGTAGCCAACAAATTGCGTGCTGGAATAGCTGACTCCCTCGCCTCTGAGCTGGTAGCAGCCGTCCAGGTAAAATTCCGAAGCCGCGCAATCGAGTGCCAGAGCTACGTCGGTCCCCAGTTGGTATCCCGCCTTGGCCGTGGCTTCGGCGATCAGGTCCAACGCCTCGGCGGTGGAGGCGAGGTCCGGAGCAAAACCCCCCTCATCGCCGACGGAGGTGGAGAGCCCGCGGCTACCGAGTACGCTCTGCAACGCATGAAAAACTTCGGCACCGCAGCGCAGCGCCTCGGCGAAATTCGGTGCGGACACCGGCAGGATCATGAATTCCTGAATGTCGACGTTGTTATCGGCATGCTCACCGCCGTTCAATATGTTCATCATCGGCACCGGCATGCGCATGTCGACACCGCCCATCAAGGTATTGATATGCCGAAACAAGGGCTGCCCACTGGCCTGCGCTGCGGCTCTGGCGGCGGCAACGGACACCGCCAGTATGGCATTTGCTCCGAGGCTCGATTTGTCGGCGGTCGCATCGAGTTCGATCAGGCGCGCATCGAGCAGCCGCTGGTCCGCCGGGTCCAGCGCGATGATCACCGGTGCAATTTTTTCCCGGACATTGCGGACCGCCTGCCGCACGCCCTTACCAAGATAACGTGACTTATCACCGTCTCTGAGTTCCAGCGCTTCCCGGGATCCGGTCGATGCGCCAGAAGGCACGCAGGCACTACCCAGCGAGCCGCAATCGGTCAACACCTCCGCTTCGATCGTGGGATTTCCTCGAGAGTCCAGCACCTCCCTGGCATGTACTTCTACGATCTTACTCATTGTGCGATTCTCTCATGCGGGGTATTTTTCTCTCTGCTCAGACGTGTACTCATCCTCGATGTAGGGTCGCGACTTAGCCACCTTGTCCAGCTCCACCAGTTGCGAAAGCAAGCTTGCCATATGCTCGAGTGGCCAGCTGTTCGGCCCGTCGGATAGTGCCTTGTCCGGGTCGGGATGAGTCTCCATGAACAGTCCGGCGACACCGACAGCCACCGACGCCCGAGCCAGCACCGGCACCATGTCGCGATCGCCACCCGAAGCGTTACCCAGCCCGCCAGGCATCTGCACGGAATGGGTGGCGTCGAATATCACCGGGCAACCGGTTCGACGCATGATGGCGAGTCCACGCATATCGGAGATGAGATTGTTGTAGCCAAAGCTTGCGCCGCGTTCACACACCATGATCTGCTCGTTGCCGGTAGCCCGCGCCTTAGCCACCACATTGGCCATATCGGCCGGTGCCAGAAACTGGCCCTTTTTGATGTTGACCGGCAGGCCCTGCTCGCAAACGCTCTGGATGAAATTAGTTTGCCGGCACAGAAACGCCGGTGTCTGCAGCACCGACACCACCGAGCAGACTTCGCCAAGCGGGGTATCTTCGTGGACGTCGGTCAGAACCGGAACGGCTATCTGCTGCTTCACGGTTTCAAGAACCTTGAGCCCGAATTCGATGCCAGGCCCCCGGTAGCTTTCATGGGAAGACCGATTGGCCTTGTCGAACGAACTCTTGTAGATGAAGGGCACGCCGAGTTCCGTGGTCAACTCTTTCAAACGCCCGGCCGTATCCAGAGCCAGCGCCTCGGACTCGACCACACAGGGGCCGGCGATGAGAAAAATTGGCGCGTCATTGGCAGCTTCGAAATCACATAGAAGCATGGCTTGACCTACCCGGATACCTTCTCTTGCAATACCACTTGCGGCTTCTCTTCGAGCTCCACCTGTGGATGGGAGGAATCGGTCAGTCCATGTTCTATGGCAGCCTCGACGAAGCCGGTAAACAGCGGGTGACCTTGCTGCGGCGACGAGGTGAATTCCGGATGGAATTGACAGGCGACAAACCAGGGATGGTCGGCCAGCTCAATCATCTCCACCAGCTCTCCGTCTTCCGAAAGCCCCGAAACAAGCATCCCGAGGCTCTCGAGCTGGCTGACGTAGTTGTTGTTCACCTCAAAGCGATGGCGATGACGCTCTGCCGCCACATCGGACTGATATAACCTGGCCGCCAGGCTGCCTGGAACCAGCATGCATTTCTGCTCTCCGAGACGCATGGTTCCGCCGAGGTCGCTATCGCTGCTACGCTGCTCGGTACGACCATCCCGGTCGGTCCACTCGCTGATCAAGCCAATCACGG
>QIDL01000620.1 GCA_003228415.1 Gammaproteobacteria bacterium
CGAGGTGGGTCTGATCGATGTCAGCGGGATTGGCTTTCGAGATGCCGTGCTCAACGGTGAACTTGGCGGCGATGGTGTGACATCGGAGCTCGACCTTTCGATTTTCAGCACCGATCTCGAGGGAATCATCCGTCTGCATGGCGATGAAGCACTGAAACTGGATCTTGGCCTGGTGCGGCTGCCCGAGGGCGATGGCGCACAGGATCCGCTCGACGTCCAGATGATCCCGGAACTGGTGGACGCAGACATTGTGGTTAGCCAGCTCTTTGTCGGGGAAGAGGACTACGGCGCCTGGGAGTTTCAACTGCGACTGCGCGAGGCCGGTGTGGTGCTCAAAAACTTGAACGCTCAGTTGCGTGGGGTGGCGATCACGGCGGACGAGGTCACCTGGGATGCCGCGAGCAATCGAAGTACCTTCAGTGGAGCTCTGGTTGCCGGGGATCTGTCCGAGGTACTACCGTTATGGGGTTACGCGCCCAGCGTTGCGACTGAGGCGGCCTCCATGGAGGGTACCCTGTCCTGGCAGGGTTCGCCGCCAGCGGTGGAACTGGAATTGCTGGTGGGTCGCGCCTCTTTCGAGGCCGAGAACGGGCGGTTTCTGGAAGCGACTACCGGCGCGGATGCCATGCGCATCTTCTCTCTGGTGAACTTTTCCACCATTACCAAACGACTCAACTTCGACTTCTCCGACGTCGTTGGCGAAGGGGTCAGTTTCGATACGTTAACGGCCGTTTCTGAATTTGATACCGGTATGATGCATTTCATCGAGCCTCTGTCCGTGGAAGGTTCTGGTTCCAGGTTCAAGATCGCCGGGCATGTGAATCTGGAGGAAGGCACCCTGGACAATGAAATGATAGTGACCCTGCCGGTCACCCAGAGTCTGCCCTGGTACGCGGCCTACATCGCCCTGGCTAACCCGCTTGCGGGGCTTGGTGTGCTGGTGGGAGAGCGGGTGTTGCGCAGACCTCTCGAGCAGTTCAGCAGCGCCAAGTACCAGATCAGCGGTTCCTTTGATGAGCCGGACGTCAAGTTTGTCAGTGTCTGGGATACCCGGTTGGATCAACCTCACGTGGGGCTCGAGCATACGGAATTCGAGGCGCCTGAAGGCGAAGTCAGCGATGGTGAGCCGCTATCTCCAGGGAGTGAGGAGCCGGACTCGGTGGAAGCGTCTACAAACAGGGGATCGACGACCGGATGAACAAGGTGCTGGCGGAGGCGCGGAACAGACTGTGGATGCCCGCCGGTATCGAGCAGCAGGATGTGGATCGGCTCATCGGCCGGCTGATGGGGCGGGATGTGGATCTGGGGGAGCTGTTTTTTCAATACCAGCGTCAGGAAAGCTGGTCTCTCGAAGACGGTATCGTCAAGGATGGTACCTTCAGTGTCGATCAGGGTGTGGGCGTGCGGGCTGTTGTGGGAGAAAAAACCGGGTTTGCCTATGCCGAGGACATCATGTTGCCTTCCCTGACCGCCGCGACCGAGGCGGCTCGTTCGATTACCCGTCAAGGCCAGGATGGTCGGATGCCGGTGCTGAGAAGTGCTGGCGCACCGGCTCAGTATTCGCCGGTGGATCCGATTCAATCGCTCGGCAATGAAGAGAAAGTTGCCGTTCTTGCTCTAGTGGACAGCATCGCGCGAGCGGTGGATCCGCGCGTCAAGGAGGTCAATGTACGCCTGTCGGCGAGTCATGAATCATTGATGGTCATTGCTTCGGATGGCACCCTGGCGGCCGACGTTCGGCCACTTGTCAGAATCGACGTCTCTGTGATTGTCGAACAGGCAGGTCGCCGCGAACGTGGTTCTGCCGGTGCGGGTGGGCGCTACGATCTCGACAAGCTGACGAGTGAAGATTTACCGGCAGAGCTGGCCCGCGAGGCGGTTCGCTCGGCGCTGCTGAATCTCGATGCCCAGGATGCACCCGCCGGGCCTATGACGGTGGTGCTTGGCCCGGGTTGGCCCGGAGTGCTGCTGCATGAAGCGGTGGGGCATGGGCTCGAGGGAGACTTCAATCGCAAAGGAACTTCTGCGTTTTCCAATCGGATTGGCGAGCAGGTGGCCTCCAGACTCTGCACTGTGGTGGACGATGGCACGATTGGCGAACGCCGGGGATCGCTGACCATCGATGACGAAGGAACTCCAACGCAGCCAACGGTACTGATCGAGAACGGCATTCTGCGCGGTTATATGCAGGATAAGCAGAACGCGCGGCTGATGGGTGTGGCCAGCACCGGTAACGGACGCCGTCAGTCATACGCCTACCTGCCGATGCCAAGAATGACCAATACCTTCATGAGAGCGGGTGATCATGACCCGGAAGAGATCATTGCCAGCGTCGATGAGGGGATTTACGCGGTGAACTTCGGTGGTGGTCAGGTGGACATTACCTCCGGGCGCTTCGTGTTTTCCACCACCGAGGCTTACCGCATCGAGAACGGTAAGGTGACCGCCCCGATTCGTGGGGCAACGCTCATCGGCAACGGACCAGAGGTGATGAACAAGGTCTCCATGGTGGGGAACGATCTGGCGCTCGATCGAGGTGTGGGTGTCTGCGGCAAGGATGGCCAGTCGATCCCGGTCGGGGTTGGCCAGCCGAGTCTCAAGATCGATGAGGTCATCGTCGGTGGTACGCAGGCAGGCTGAGGCTCGCCCCCAACGCTTGCCTGCGGCCGGATTCCAGTATTATGGACAGGAATCGGCCGTTGACTAGCCGGTCTCGAACTCCCGGAGCAGGCGGAACAGGGCTCTTGAAGCCGATTTTTGCTGGGCTTCGTCGCGAGCCCTGGCGACGCGTGAAAGTTGCTGGCGCAGACGCTGCCGATCCACCCCCGGGTGAACGGCCAGATAGTCGGTCAACGCTCGAGGCTCATTGATCAGGCGTTCGCGCCAGATTTCAAGCTGGTGAAACTGGTAGCGGGCTGTTGCCGACGAGCCGTCGATGGTCTCCAGCGCTTCGGTGATCGGTTCGGTATCGATGCGCCTCATCAGCTTGCCGATAAACTGGAGCTGTCGACGTCTGGCTTCGAAGGAATGGATTTTTTTATAGGTGGATATCGCGTTGACCATCTCGTCCGGCAGCGGAATCAGAGCGAGGTCTGCGGCTTTCAGGTCGGCGATTCGTTGTCCGAGCTTTTGCAGATGCCCGGCCTCGCGTTTACGCTCAGATCTGGACGGGATTGGTTCGGTCGGATTGTCGCCGTGATCCACCATGGCAGGCAGCGTACCGGAGGGAGCCGAGTGATGGAATCCGATCGACTGAGAAATAACCAGAAACGGAATCAGCAATGACAAACAACCTAGTGGATTTACGCCAGAGTGAAGGGCTGCTGAAAAATCGGGTTCAGGAAATTCTCAGCGAAGCCAGGAAGCAGGGCGCTTCGGCCGCGGAGGTTTCTGTCAGCGAGGATGTGGGTCTCGGTGTCACGGTCCGATTGAGAGAGCTGGAGAATGTAGAGTTCAACCATGATCGTGGCTTTGGAATTACCCTCTATTTCGGGCAGAAAAAAGGCAGTGCCAGCACCTCGGACAGCAGCCAGGAGGCAGTCAGGGAAACGGTAGCGGCCGCGGCCAATATCGCGCGCCACACCCAGGAAGATGACTGCGCTGGACTGGCAGACGAAGAGTTGATGGCTGCCATCACCCCGGAGCTCGATGTCTATCACCCCTGGGACATCGCCCCTCGAGATGCCGAAGCGCTGGCGCGAGAATGCGAAGCCGCCGGGCTCGAATACGATGGCCGGATCAACAATTCCGATGGCGCCAGTGTGAACACTCAGCGAAGTTGCCGGGTCTATGGAAACAGCCATGGCTTCATCGGCAGCTATGTGGCAACTCGCCACTCCATGAGCTGCGTGATGATCGCCGATGATGATGCAGGCATGCAGCGTGACTACTGGTACACGGTATCCCGTGATGCCGGGAATCTGGAAGAAGCCGCGGCGGTCGGGCGTGAAGCAGGCCGGCGGACCATAGCGCGCCTGTCGCCCCGGCGGATACAGACAGGCACCTTCCCGGTGGTGTTCTCGGCGCAAGCGGCTGGTGGACTGGCCGGGCACCTGCTGGGTGCCATCAGTGGCGGGGCGCTGTATCGCAAAGCTTCCTTTTTGCTGGATTCCCTGGGTCAACGCGTCACCGCCGGTCATCTGAATATCGAGGAAGACCCTCATCTGAGAGGCGGGCTCGGCAGTGCGGGGTTCGATGGAGAGGGAGTTGCGACATCGAGAAAGTCGTTCATTGAAGCCGGAACGGTCAAAAACTATATCCTTTCAAGCTATTCGGGGAGAAAACTGAAACTGCCGACAACGGGGAACGCGGGTGGCGTGTTCAATTTGACGGTGTCGGGACGCACACTCCCGATCGAGGAGCTGCTCAGGGAAATGGGCACCGGGCTGCTGGCAACCGATCTCATGGGTCAGGGGGTCAACGCGGTCACGGGCGACTATTCCAGGGGCGCCTCGGGTTTCTGGGTGGAAAATGGAGAGATTGCTTACCCGGTGGACGAGATCACCATTGCCTCGAATCTCAAAGACATGTTCAAGCGCATCGTCTGCCTTGGCGACGATCTGGATACTCGTGGCAACATTCGCTCACCTTCGATTCTCGTCGAGGCCCTGACTTTGGGAGGAGAGTGACTTTGGGGGGAGAGTGACTTCAGGCTCTTTTTTTCAGGCCTTTTTTTTCAGGCCTTTTTTTCAGGCATAGGCCCAGGTGGCCAGGCCGAGGAAAATGAAAAATCCTGCCACGTCCGTGATGGTGGTGAGTACCACTCCACCGGCAATCGCCGGATCGATTTTGAGAGCCGTCAGGATAGTGGGCAGCAGGCTGCCAGAGAGCGCCGCGATCACCAGGTTCGCGACCATGGCAATGGCGATGACTGCGCCAAGTATGACGTCATCGAAGGCGACGGCCGCCACCACGGCAACGATGCTGGCCAGTATCAGCCCGTTCAGTACCGCCAGCAGAAATTCCCGGTTCAACAGATACATCAGGTTGGCTTTGCCGATCTGGCCCATGGCCAGACCGCGGATGACCAGAGTGAGGGTCTGAGTTCCGGCGATGCCCCCCATGCTGGCGACAATGGGCATCAACACCGCCAGGGCGACGACCTTGTCGATGGTCTCCTCGAAAATGTTGATCACCGCCGCTGCCATGAACGCGGTAAACAGGTTGATGGTCAGCCACAACACCCGGCGTGGGGCCGATTTTGCGATGGGTGCAAATGTGTCGTCTTCGGTGTCAAGGCCAGCCGGGGCCAGTACCGCCTCGCCGGCGTCTTCGATAATTACGTCTACCACGTCGTCGATGGTGATGCGCCCGATGAGCTTGCCCGAAAAATCCACCACGGGCGCAGAGACAAGGTCCAGCTCGGAGAATATTCTTGCGACTTCGGTATCCGGCAGATCGAAACGAAGAGGCTCGGTCTCAGAGTCCATGACTTCGCGGACCGTTACCGAAGGATCACTCGTCACCAGTGTGGTAACGGGTAGCAGGCCCACATATTCGTCACGGCTGTTGGTCACGATCAAGGCATCGGTGGTTTCAGGCAGATCCTTTTTCAGTCGCAGATAGCGCAGCACAATTTCTATCGAGTGGCGAGGTCGAACGGTGATGGTGTCCGTGTTCATCAATCCGCCTGCCGTATCCTCCGGGTACGACAGCACCGCTTCAACCCGGGCGCGGTCGCTCAAGTCGAGAGAGGCGAGCACCTGGGCGGAAATTGTGTCGGGAAGTTGCTGGAGGATGTCTGCGAAGTCGTCGGTATCGAGCTCGTCGGCAGCGGCGACGAGTTCCTGGGTGTCCATGGTGTCGAGAAATTCAGCGAGCACGTCATCGTGCAGATGCTGGAGTACCTGATGATTCTGTTCCTCATCGAGTAGTTCCCACAGTACTCGACGTACCTTGGGAGGAGTGGATTCCAGCAGAACGGCGAGCTCGGGCGCACGCAGGGAGGCCAGTAGAAAACGGGTCTCGTCGAGACGGCCACTGACATGAAGTCGAATGACGTCTCTGATCTGTTCCTGAATCTGCATGGTTTCCCTACCGGTAGTTTTTTTACAACAGTCCCTATTGGTGAATGTCTGCGCGAGCGCGCATTCTGCCTGCTACAACACGTCTGCGCCCGCACATTGTCGTCAGATCAGGGTAAACGGCTCAGCGCCGGGACAGGTCAGTCTTCCTCTCCAAAGCGATCGTTGATGAGTGCCACGAGCGCATCGAGCGCTTCGTTCTCATCCTCGCCTGTGACCTTCAGACTGATCTCGGTATCGACCGGAGCAGCCAGCAACATGACTCTCATGATGCTTTTGCCGTCCACCTCATCGCTGCCTCGTGAGACAGTGATTTCGCTCGAGAAGGATTTGGCCAGGTTGACCAGCTTACCGGCTGCCCGGGCGTGGAGCCCGAGTCGATTGATGAGGGTGAGCGTGGCGGCGGCCATAGCGTCAGGCCCTGGATTCGCGGTGGCGCACGAGTACGCTGCCAAAACTGTCGGCGCAACGGGCGCGGAGTTTCTCGGCCATGTAGACGCTGCGATGCTGACCGCCGGTACAGCCGATTGCTACCGTCATATAGGAGCGATTGTCTGCTTCGAAACGGGGTATCCAGCGTTCGAGGAAATTGGTGATATCGTCGACCATCTCGCGGACCTGGGGTTGGTGGTCCAGGTAGGAAATAACGGGTTGATCAAGACCCGTGAGCGGGCGCAGATCGTCTTCCCAGTGTGGATTCGGTAGACAACGGATATCGAAAACCAGATCGGCGTCGACCGGCACGCCAAACTTGTAACCAAACGACCGGAACAGCACGGAAATCCCGGGGTTTTTTTCCAGAGCGACTTGCTGACGGATCACCTCGACCAGTTCGCGGCCGCGCATGAGGGTGGTATCGAGAGTCAGGTCGGCCAGGTCGGCGATGTTGCTGAGCAAGCCTTTTTCCGATTCGATCGCTTGCAGTAAGTCAGTCTGATCATCTGTCAGCGGATGCCGGCGACGGGTTTCGCTGAAGCGCTTGATCAGCGTACCGGTCAGCGCATCCAGAAAAATGATCTCACAGTCGATGACGTGTTGATCGACCGCAGCGAAGAAACCTGGAAACGTGCCTAGATTCTGGCTTCGTGCATCAACGCAGACCGCATACCGGGTGTTTGTTCTGCCTGGGTCAGCCAGAGTGTTGGTCACCAGCGAGCTCAGCAACTCTACCGGAAAGTTATCGATACAGTTGAAACCGGCGTCTTCCAGCGCTCGAAGTGCAGTGGATTTTCCCGAACCCGAGCGGCCGCTGATGATGACCAGTTTCATGCCGCTTGGCTGGCGAGCCTTCCCATCAGCATCTCGAAAAGTTCCGTGTCGGTTTGTGTACCGCGCAGGTCCGAGCGATTGTTCGGGTTGCCGAACAGCTTGGCCAGCTCAGCAAGCAGCTCCAGGTGAGCCGCGTTTTCCTCGGGTGGCACAAGCAGCACAAACACCAGGTCCACCGGCATGCCATCGATGGCCTCATAGTCCACCGGGTTGGCCAGCGTCAGGCAGGCGCCATGAATCTGGCGGCACGGTATGCGGCAGTGTGGTATTGCCACGCCGTCGCCCAGGCCGGTGCTGCCAAGTCGTTCCCGGTTCATCAGTTCATCGAACAGGTTACGGGCGGACAGGTCATGTTGTTCAGCCAGGAGATCGCTGGCGAACTCCAGCAGGCGCTTGCGTGAGTTCGCATCCACGCCGACTCTTGTGCAATGGGGATCGAGGATGCTGTGAATGTTGATCATCGTTTCGAAATTTGTCTCGTCAGGTCTTTGATTGGCGACCGTGATGGCGATCCTCAATTTTTTCTTTGTGCTTGAGGATCTGCCTGTCGAGCTTGTCGGCAAGCTTGTCGATGGCCGCGTAAAGATCATCGCAGTCGGCGTCGGCGAATACTTCCGCGCCGGCTACATGAACGGTCGCTTCCGCGCGCTGCTTGAGCTTCTCGACACTCAAGATCACGTGGGCGTTGGTGATATGGTCGTAGTGGCGTTCCAGTTTCTGCAACTTTTCCTCGACGTAAGACTTCAGTGGTTCGGTTACGTCGATGTGGTGTCCTGAAATGCTCAACTGCATGAATGTCCTCCTTAACGTTGGTCGGTGATACGCAAGTCGTCTATCCGTCATCGGTCTGCGGATCGGTTGTGTGGTTGCTGAGTGGCGTTATAAGGTGCTGCGCTGAATTGATACTCCAAACAATTGATACTCCAAACAATTGATACTCCAAACAACGGTGCCTGCGATTTTCAGATCAGGCGTTTTCGCTCGTTGGACGGTGGAATTGCCAATGATTCCCGGTACTTGGCCACCGTTCTCCGAGCTACTTTAATATTCTGTTCGGCCAGTATTGCCGCGATCTTATTGTCACTCAATGGTTTTCTGGGGTTCTCATCCGCGGTAAGCTTCCTGATTAACGCGCGGATCGCCGTGCTCGAGACTTCACCTCCGGTATTTGTGGAAACATGGCTGGAAAAGAAGTACTTGAGCTCGAAGATACCCTTGGGCGTATGGATGTATTTGCGGCTGGTAACCCTGGAAATGGTTGACTCGTGCATCTCCACCGCTTCAGCGATATCGTGCAGCACCAGCGGCTTCATGGCCTCTTCCCCGTATTCCAGAAAACCACGCTGGTGTTCGACAATTCGGGTGGCTACCTTGAGCAGGGTTTCGTGGCGACTCTGCAGGCTCTTGAGAAACCAGCGGGCTTCCTGGAGGTTATCCTTCAGGTAAGTATTCTGGGCACTGGAATCAGCCCTTTTCACCAGGCTTGCATAGGTCTCGTTGATCTTTATCCGTGGCGTCGCCTCACTGTTGAGTTCCACTACCCAACGGCCGTTGTCCTTGAACACGACGACGTCGGGCACGATGTATTCAGGCACCTCGCTGGTGATGCTGGAACCAGGTCTGGGATTCAAGGATTGTATCAGCGCGACCACGCTGGCGAGGTCTGCCTCCTCCAGTCTGGTGGATCGCTTCAAGGCGTTGAAGTTTCGAGCGGCCAGCAGATCGAGGTGCTCGATGACCAGCGCAATGGCCTCCTTCCTCCAGGGCGTGTCCTCTGCCAATGCCCGTAGCTGTAGCGCCAGGCATTCGCCCAGATCGCGAGCGGCGATGCCGACCGGGTCGAACTGCTGGATACGCTTCAACACCGCCACTACTTCATCGATCTCGATGAGAGGTTGGTCTGTATCTGGCTCCTCCACCTCACCAGCCCCGTCGGTGTTCAGGCTCTCGGTGATGTCTTCGATAGTGACTGTCAGCATGCCGTCCGAATCGATGGCGTCGATGATGGCGGTTGCGATCAGGTAATCGGTCTGGGACATGGGTGTCAGGTTCAGTTGCCAGAGCAGATGGTCCTGTAGTGATTCGCCGATACTGTTGCGATCAAAACTCCAGTCCTGGTCTTCTCCCTGAGGTGCCGCGACCGCAGCCGGCTGATAGATATCGTCCCAACTGGTGTCGACAGGGAGGTCTTCGGGGATCGACTCGTTGTCGGTGACAGCCATGGTCTCCGACAGGTCAGATTCGGTATCGTCTGTCTGTGGTTCCGAGTTCGCCTCGGCTGCTGGCTCGGGAATTTCATTACCGTCCGGGGTGGGTTCTTCCTCATCGAATTCGAGCATGGGGTTCGATTCGAGTGTCTGCTGAATTTCCTGTTGCAGATCCAGGGTGGAAAGCTGCAGCAAGCGGATAGCCTGTTGCAGCTGTGGGGTCATGGTCAGCGTCTGGCCCAGTTTCAGTGAGAGCGTCTGCTTCATTGTTGTGGAACCGAGCGCGGCAGCGCAACCGAATCGCTGATGTGGGCCCGCTCATTCAAGATTAAATTCACAGACTGAAAGTTTCACCCAGATACACGCTTCTTACCTGCTCGTTCTCGAGTATGGCGCCTGGCTTTCCTTCGGCGATGATCTGGCCGGCGCTGACAATATAGGCGCGATCGCAGATGTCCAGAGTATCGCGAACATTGTGATCGGTGATCAGCACGCCGATCTCGCGGCCGGCCAGATCGCGGATTTCGTTCTTGATGTCGGTAACGGAGATAGGATCCACGCCGGCGAATGGCTCATCCAGGAGCATGAAGGCAGGTTCCGTTGCCAGCGCCCGCGCAATTTCCAGGCGCCGCCGCTCACCACCGGAGAGCCGTTCGCCGAGGGATTTTCGAACGCCCTGAAGATGGAACTCGTCGAGGAGCTGTTCCAACGCCTTCAGACGACTGGAGCGGTTCAGATCTCCGCGCAACTCGAGAATAGCCAGCAGATTGTCTTCGGCGCTGAGTTTTCGAAAGACGCTGGCTTCCTGAGGCAGATATCCAATACCGGCGCGCGCCCGCTTGTGCATGGGCGCGTTGGTCAGTTCGGTTTCATCCAGGAAAATCGAGCCATCGTCGGCACGCAACAGACCGACGATCATGTAAAACGTTGTGGTTTTTCCCGCGCCGTTCGGGCCGAGCAGCCCGACAATCTCGCCGCTTTCGACATGCAGGCTCACGCTCTCAACGGCAACCTTGTTTCGATATTGTTTGCGCAGGGTGTGCGCCTGGAGCTTTGCCATTTGCGCCTATTGCTCGCTGTCGGTTGCTTCGTTTTCCGAGGCGGGGCCGTCGATGGTAGCGGGTTGCAGAACCATCCTGACCGGCGTGTCTCCGACACTCGTTGCGTCGACCTTGCCGGCGACGATGTCATAGACGATCAGATCACCTGCCACAGTGCTGCCTTCCTGCTCGAGGTTGGCATTACCCTTGAGATCGATTCGCTCATCCCGGGTGTGGTAAATGATGGTCGATGCATTGGCCTTCACCTGTTCCTGATCCGCCTCCACCTGCTGTTGGTAGTGGGCTGGTGTGCCGACCGCGATGATACGAACCACTTTCTCGTTTTCACGTTCAATGGTCATCGTATCGGCAGTGACCCGGAGAGTGCCCTGGTCGACCTGAACCGAACCGCGATAGATGGCCCGATCCCCTTTCTGGTCGAGCTCGGCCGAGTCGGCGCGAATATGGATCGGTTGATCCGAGTCTTCAGGCAGCGCAAAGGCACTCGCGGGCAGCATCACCCCGGCAGCCAGGCAGGCGAGAACAGAACAGCGAAAGAGCTGAGACCGGTTTCTATTTGAACTGATCACGTTGAAGAATCGTATGTACGCGCTGATCCACATCGGAAAAAAGATGGAATAGTCCTTTCTCGAGATCACCTTTGAGGCCGACCGCGATCGTGCGGCCGGCGTGGGTGTCGACTATAACATCCCGGGCCGTTTCGGCGTATTGACGGTCCGGGTAGAGAGTGAGGCTTGGGCTGTCGAGTCGGAACCGACGACCATCGGGGTGATCCTGCGTCAGGACAACGTGTTCTTCCAGGTATACCTCCTCCTCGAGGCTGCCTGCGCTGTTTTTGCGATTTCGAATCAATCCGCGTATGGCGCTGATATGCCAGGGTGGATCGGGGTCGTTGTGCAGCACCAGATCGGGTAGCTCCAGCTCGGTTCGGAGTTCGCGTTCAAAGCGCCTGATCCGTGGCGATTCGAGTCGATATTTGAGGGCGCCCGATTTTCGAAACTGGGTGATGATGGCTCCCTCCAGTTCCAGGTCGGGATCGGAGGCGCCGGTCCTGGTTGGCGTAACTTGCGGCTGGCTTTGAAAAGGATCCATCAGCAGCACTACCCCGGCCAGGATTACGGCTGTGATCGACAGCCAGATGATGCGGGCATTGCTGGTGGTGGTTACAGGGGTGGTCATGGGGGCGGCACGGG
>QIDL01000443.1 GCA_003228415.1 Gammaproteobacteria bacterium
AGGTGCTCAAGTTGGTACCGAGTTTGAGTAGCGGTCCGTTGGCCTTGCCCGTAAACAAGGTTGCGAGGAATTGAAAGACCACCAGCATGGTGAGAACGACTTCGGCCACCCCGTAGGCAATCGCAAAAAACACCATGTAGAGGGCTCGCATCCAGATGTCTCGACTGGTGAGTCGCTGTTTCATTTTGTCTTCCATTGGTTACTCCCGATTGCTGCAGGCGCCTGTGGGACCTGCTAATTGGCTGTACCTGTATAGCCAGGCAAGATCGATGCCAGAAATTAAATCGTTGTAAATCATATAGATACGAAGAAGGTAAAAGCAGGTTTAGTCAATTTAGCCAGACTTCGCAGCCGATTCAACTCCCCCGGGAGGTCCATCCACGCTGTTCCAGGCTATGTCCCTGGCTCGAAGCCCGATCGGCGTACGGGCGTGACCTCGGCCACCGACAGCAGCGATTCCACACAATCTCGGATGGATTGGTCCAGCGACCGGAACTCGATCGGCACCACCGCGCGGATTCGGTCGTTGCGAAGCTCGCAACCTGCCCAGATCGCCCGCATTTCCTTTTCTCGAGCCTGTATCCGCTCCGGGAATGGATCCGTGACCTCGGGTGCATCATGTCCCAGTTCCGGTAACAGGCGGTCGATGCTGGCGCAGATGTCTTCGACATTGCGGGTTTCCGTGGACCAGGCGATGTAGCGTTCGCCATTGTGGACGTCGACGCTCTCGAGCAAGCCGATGTGGCACTCCGCATCATCGCGAACGTCCACGGTCATCCACGGACGATAGGCATCGGTTTGAAAGTACTTTCCTGAGAGCATCATCTCGATATTGTGCTGCCACGGGCCCATATTTTTCTGGTGGGCCGATTGAATCGGTCCCACGTTATCGGCAGGGCAGCAGGTGATCGCATCCCAATCACCATTTATTTCGGCCGCGTCGGAGAAGGCGCGTTCGGCGATCACTTTGCCCATGGAATAGCCCTGGCCTTTCGCCGGAGTCCGTTTGGGATTCTGCTCATCGGGATAACGGTCCTCGTAAAAAACCGGCCGCCGTACGAATTCCTGAAGATCCACCTCCGATATCACTGCGGCAATGCTGGAGGTCACGATGACTCTATTGACGGTACCGGATCTATTGACACTGGCGATGATGTGATCACAGACTCTTTGCACATACTCATGATCATCGTAGTCGCTGACATGAGAGAGATGACAGACACCCTGGCAGCCATCGAATATCACGTCGAAACATCCGTCGCTGTCCAGATCTGCTGCATGTAGCGTCAGCCTGCCTGAAGCATAGCCGGGCATTTCCTTGAGGAATGTGGTTTTCGTTGCGTCATTGACGTCGCGCACACAAGCGCGGACACGATAACCTTTGTGCAGCAAACGTCGGACCACCCAACCTCCGATGAATCCGGCACTCCCGGTTACCGCCACTGTTCCGCCTTTAGGAATCGGAGCCATTTCGAAAACTTCCCTGAGTGATGTGTCTTGATTGGTTTGTTCCGAGCATAGACCATCTCTTTCATTCATGAGAGAAACTTCTGCCCGAGTCAGCAGCTCTGCTGTGAGTTAGAAGATACCGGCGTCGAGCCCGGCTGCCAGCGTCATGCCCAGTTCTTCCGCTTGAGCCAGATGGGCTTCGGTAACCTGACCTCTGGCGATCAGCGGTTCCTGGATTTCCTTGAACGGGTAGCCGTTGGCGATCCGTCGAATGGCGCGGAGGGCGCCCGAACCGTCGTTACCGGCGCTGATGAATATCGCGTAGGGTAAAGACAGAATCCTGCCTTCCACGGGATAGAAAGTCCGGTCGAGAAAATCTTTCATGCCGCCGGACATGTAGCCGAAATTCTCGGGCGTGCCGAGCAGCAAACCATCGGCCCACAACAGGTCCTCGGGTCCGGCCTGGCCTGCTGTCAGGAACCGGACATTCACCGCTTCGATGAGCTCATTGTTGGCACCGCGCAGAACCGCTTCGGCCAGAAGCGCTGTATTGCCGGTTTGGGTGTGGTAGACGATGAGTAGATGCTTCATTGATCTTGGGACTCTCTGAACAATTCCCGTTTGCTCAGCACGGACTACGGGGCCTGTAGATAGGCGCTGAACGGTCCAGGCAGATGTCGATGAACGGTGGTTGAAGGTGGCGAGTATACTGCGCCGGTATGGTCATGTTCGGTCAAGCGACGGGATGAACTTAGAGGACGTCAAAGCAGCAGCGGCCCGTATTGAAGGCCAGGTGGTGAAGACACCACTGACCAGGTCGGAAACTCTGTCGCGACTGACCGGTACCGAAGTGTCACTGAAATTTGAAAACCAGCAGTTTACTGCGTCGTTCAAGGAGCGCGGAGCGCTGAACTGTTTGCTGCAGCTCAGCGCTGACGAGCGGGCACGCGGTGTGATCGCAATGTCGGCGGGTAATCATGCTCAGGCTCTAGCGTATCACGGCGACCGCCTGGGGATTCCGACTTGTATTGTGATGCCGCGATCGACTCCCAATGCGAAGGTGGAGCAGACTCGGGTGTTCGGCGCTGAAATTCATCTTCAGGGCGCTCAGTTCGACGAGACACAGGCGTTCACCGAACGCCTGGGCCGAGACCGCAACCTCACGCTCGTGCATCCGTATGACGATTTCCGGGTGATGGCGGGTCAGGGAACCATCGGTCTCGAGATTGTCGAGCAGTTGGCCGACGTGGAAACCATTGTGGTACCAGTTGGCGGAGGCGGGCTCATCAGCGGTATTGCGGTGGCAGTCAAGGCTCTGGCGCCCAGCGTGAGAATTGTTGGGGTGCAGGTAGAAAGATTCGGCGGGATCCATGCGGCGTTTCATGGTCATGAAGTTTCACAGATCCGGCCTGCCACCGTTGCCGAAGGGATTGCAGTGAAAGTTCCGGGTACCAGAACCCTGCCGATCATCAAGCAACTCGTGGATGATATGGTTTTAGTCAGCGAAGAGGCGGTTGAACAGGCCGTCTTCAAGTTGATTGAGATTGAGAAGACGGTTGTCGAAGGAGCGGGATCGGTGGGCCTGGCCGCTGTGATGGCGGATCCTGCTGGCTTCAAAGGGCAGAATACCGTCCTGGTTCTTTCCGGCGGCAACCTGGACATGATGATTCTCGCTTCTATTCTGCAACGCGGGATGGTTCGAAGTGGCCGCCTGGTCCGACTTCAGGTGGAGATTCCCGATGTGCCGGGTGCGCTGGCAGATCTGACCCATGTGCTGGGCGAACTCGGCAGCAACATCATGGACATCGTCCATCAGAGAACCTTTGGCGGGTCCTCCGTCCGAGACACGCTGGTGGAACTGTCTCTGCAGATGCGCGGTGAGGAGCAGATCGACCAGGTGGTGTCCGGATTGCGAGAACGAGGCTATGAGGTGGTTTTGATCTAACCACTCACCGGTTCCCTAGCCGCGTACGCTTCTCACCACTTCGGCCAAGGCATCCAGGCGCGTCAGAACCTCTTGTGCCGGCTCGGAAGGCAGGTTGAATATCAGCTCGTCGAAGCCCTGCTCGATACGACCTTTCAGTTGCTCCGCGTCCACCGGGGCGCCGAACAGCGCCAGATGCAGATCCTGAATCCTGCGACCGCGCGCGCTCAACGCTGCTTCCATGCGCTCCATGTTGCCGGAACCGAGCCCGCCGATCGGCATCCAGCCGTCGGCGTACTCCGCCACCCGATCAAAAACCCACTTGGAATTTGCGCCGATCCAGACCGGTGGCCCGCCGGTCTGCACCGGTTTCGGGTATGACCAGATGGGATCGAAGTCCACATGCTCGCCATGGAATTCAGCAGCTTCCTCTGTCCAGATGGCTTTCATGGCCAGCACCTTTTCCCGCACCACCTGCCAGCGCTGCGAATAGTTCGCTCCATGGTTTTCCATTTCTTCTCGATTCCAGCCGGCTCCGATGCCAAGGATGAAGCGTCCGTTGGAGATCAAGTCGAGAGAAGCCACTTCCTTGGCCAGCGTGATCGGATCCCGCTCGATCACCAGACAAATTCCAGTGCCGAGGCGTATTTTGCTGGTGACCGCCGCACAGGCTGCCAGCGCCACAAAAGGATCATGGGTGTGCCAGTACATCTCGGGCAGGTCGGTGCCGCCGGGAAAAGGTGTTATCCGTGAGGCTGGAATGTGGGTATGTTCCGGGAACAGCAGGCTCTCGAAACCCCGTTCTTCCACGGCGCGAGCCAGTTCCACCGGTTGGATGGAGTAGTCCGTTGGGAACATTGTGATGCCGAAACGGGGATTGTCCGAAAATGCCATGATCTGCCTCTGATGAAAGTCTTTCCTCGACAACGGTGGTTATAGCACAGAGCCAGGGACCCTCTGAGCTTTCGGAAATTGTTGTGAGGATCCCTATATGTCGCCGAAGTCGCCATGTCGACCGGCGCCTGCGGCGAATCGACTTGCTCCGGCCTGAGTTTCTCCTGAGCGAATTACCTCCAGTCCCAGTCTTGTTTCTTCCAGTAGCGCGTCATGTTGTGACAGGTGCCATTGCCGGTAAGAGCTCTGGCGGTCGTTCTGCATGCAACGCTGCGGGAAGCGCGCGAGCTCGGTCGCCAGCTCCAGGGCCGTCTCCAGCGCCGCTCCTTTGGCGGTCAGTCGATTGGCGAGACCCATCATTCGAGCTTCCTCACCCGATACCCCACGCCCGGTCAGAATCATATCCATTGCATGGCTGTGGCCGATCAGACGCGGCAGGCGAACCGTTCCACCGTCCACCAGTGGTACCCCCCAGCGTCGGCAGTAGACGCCGAAAATGGCATCTTCGGCGGCGACCCTCATATCACACCAGAGTGCCAGTTCCAGCCCGCCGGCCACCGCATATCCTTCTACCGCTGCGATGACAGGTTTGCTGAGCATCATTCTCGAAGGCCCCATCGGACCGTCGCCGGACTCACGCAATCGATTACCGGTACCCGAAGCCACCGCTTTGAGATCGGCACCTGCACAAAAAGTACCGTCGGCACCCGTCAATATGGCGACCGCCTGAGATTGATCGGCATCAAAAGCGCGGAAGGCCTGAGCAAGCCTGGTGGCGGTCGGACCATCGACTGCATTTTTGACCTTCGGTCGGTCGATGGTGATGATGGTGGTGGATTGCCTGGTTTCAACGAGTACGGTCATGTGAGCGGCTCCAAAGAGAGGGTTGTGTTAGGTTGGATTAAACCAATCGAATGGGTAGGAGGGAACATGAGATTGTCGGAGCCGAGAATACCAGCGCTCGCCGAATCGGACTGGAATGAGAAGGTGGAAGCGCTGATGAAGCCCTTCGTCGCCCGTGGCGGTGTGTTGAATATCTTCAGAACGATGGCCAATCACCCCGATCTTGCCAGGCGCTGGATGGTATTCGGCAACCACGTGCTGGGTAAGTCCACACTGGCGATCAGAGAACGGGAACTGGTCATCCTGCGTATTGGTTATCTCTGCCAATCTGGATATGAGTGGGGGCAGCACGTGCTGATTTCCCGAGAGGCCGGCATGACGGAGGCTGAGATACGCTCAGCCAAAACAGGCCCGGACACGGCAGATCTGTCGGAGTTGGATCGACTGTTGTTCGCCGCCACCGATGAACTCCACAAAGATGCACACATCACCGATACCACCTGGAGCGAATTGAGTCGGTTTTTGTCGCGCCAGCAAATGATGGACCTGGTGTTTACGGTTGGGCAATATAATCTGGTATCCATGGCGCTGAACAGCTTCGGCGTACAAGCGGACGAGGGGTTGCCGGGATGGGACGTTTAGAGAACAAGATCGCCGTCGTAATAGGCGCTGGTCAGACCCCCGGGGAAACGATCGGCAACGGTCGAGCCACGGCGCTCCGCTTTGCCCAGGAAGGTGCCCGGGTCGTTTGTGTCGACCGGAGCGCCGAATCAGCCAGTGAAACCCTGGCGATGATCGAAGCAGATGGCGGTCAGGGACTCCTGGTAGAGGCCGACGTTACCCGTGAGGATGCCTGTCTTCGTGTGGTTGAGGTGGTCGAAGCGGGCTATGGGCGAATCGACGTGCTGCACAACAACATCGGCATCGGCTCGGGTGACGGCGGTGCCACCAGCATGACCGAAGAAGTCTGGGATCGGATTTTCGCCACCAATCTGACGTCCATCATGTTCCTGTGTAAGCACGCACTGCCGGGAATGCGCGCCAGAGGCAGCGGCGTGATTACCAACATCTCGTCGGTCGCAGCGGTTTGTTCTGTTGGTATCGTGGCTTACAAGACTTCAAAGGCAGCACTCAACGCCTATACGCATGCCCTTGCCACCGCCAACGCCCGCTTCGGTATCCGCGCCAACGTGATCATGCCTGGTTTGATGAATACCCCGATGGCCATTGAAGGAAACGTTGCGGCGGGCGCCGATCGTGAGACGCTGATTGCGCGACGGGATGCCCAGGTACCACTGGGAGGCAAGATGGGTAGTGCCTGGGATGTCGCCAACGCGGCACTGTTTCTGGCCTCCGATGAGGCCGGATTCATCACCGGTGTGAACCTGCCGGTGGACGGCGGCCAGTCCGCAAAAATTGGATGAGTGGACAAATGCACCGCACCACGGCGCAGGTTCCAGAAAAGCATCAGCGAACCAATCGATTCAAGCATTGGCTACCATGTCCAGTTTCTTTTCAGTGAGCGGCGAGCGTGGAGACCGAATATCAGTTTATACTATTTTGTACTATGAAAAATGTTGATAATCGCGTTTGGGAATAAAAACCTTCGAGAAAGGATGGAATCGATCTGGAATAAGGGGAAATACCTAAACTCCCATTCACTACAAGGGTCTAATCTGAGTAGATTAGTAGCCAAAGTGTCACCAACCGTAACAAAGTAGTTGACTGGAAAAGCATGATCTCCGAGTATTCATACAAGCTGCGAAGCAGAGGCAATCGCCCGGTTTGCACAGTGTTTTACGGCACATGGCGAATCGGCGGTTACCAGCAAAAAGCCCCGATGAGTTCGGCTCGTGGATTGTTTCGAACTCTAGCCAGAGGCCCGCAGTGGCTGACCCGTTGGATGGTTTGGCGGACACGCGAGCAGGTCCAACTGGCAGAACGAGAACTTGTTGAAAAACCAGAGGTAGAAGGAACTATCCGGGTCGACGGTTCGAAGGCTGAGGTAAGATCAGTAACTAGGGGGCGGTTCGGTTTTATGCAGTACATCAATGGGTTCATCGGTCTCATTCTGGTTCTGTTTGCCGTGGTCCAGGTAGCTCACCCGACGCCGCTGGCCTGGCTGCCATATGCCGGTGCATCGATACTGGCCTTCATTACCTTGAAACCCGAAATCAGTCTCGGGTTGGCAAGAATTCTCGCGATATCGACCACTGCCATGATGTTTTTCTTTTTCGCCGGATTTTTCGTCGTGGCGCCTAAACTCGCCGCGGATTGGTATATGCATCAAGCCGGGTGGGCGGCCGTGTGCTTGATCTTGAGTGCCTTTGCGATGATCCCCCTGCTGTCTGAGTACAGTTGCCGCCTGAAGAAAGACTGTCGCGATGCTCGAGCGGCACGTCGTTCCGCCTTCTTTGCTGTTCCTGGCCACATTCCTACCGAAAACCGCTGATTTTCTGATCCTCATCCTCGATCCTTGCCGTTCTGGAGTGATTGAGGAAAATTTCTCTCCTTCTCTGTCAACCCTTTGAGTTGCCGTGCGTTGTCTTCCGTACGAGCTGTAAATTGGAGTATGGGCATGCGCGTGTGTAGATGGTTGTTGATAGTGGTTTCCGGGATGATCCTGCAGGCCTGCGGAGGCGGCAGTGGCGGTGGTAGTACCACAATGGATCCCGTTGCCATGGTTCAGGATGATGTCGGTGAGATTGTCATCGCCTTGACCGATGCCGAGGGTGACTTCACAACCTACGGGATCGATGTCACCTCGGTGGTCTTGCGTAAGGCCAACGGTACGGTTGTGGAGACGTTGCCGCTCCGCACCAGAGTCGATTTTGCGGAACTTACCGAAGTCACCGAATTTCTTACTGTCGCGACGGTGCCGGTGGGCGTGTATGAGTCTGTCAGTCTGGGCCTGGATTTTACCGATGCGGAAGTCATCGTGCAGGATGACTTCGGTGTTGAACAACGCACGACGCTGGTGGACGAATCCGGTGATCCGCTTGGTGCGCTGACGGTACGGTTGCAACTCACCAGTTCTGACCGTATTCGCATAGCCGTTGGCATTCCAGCGGCGTTCAGTCTCGACTTTGATCTGGATGCATCGAACGAAATCGATCACACCACCGCACCACCGACGGTGACCGTGATGCCTTTCCTGCTTGCAACCCCGGAATTGGAAGCCGATCGGGCACATCGGCTGCGTGGTGTGCTTGACACTGTTGACGAGGAAACCAGTTCTGTGACCCTCAAGGTGCGCCCGTTTCGACATCGAACCGGTGACTTTGGCAGGTTCAGGTTTTTCACCGATGATGAAACCCTGTACGAGATCGATGGCGCTGGATTCGAAGGCGCAGCGGGTCTGATGGCAATGGCGGAACTTGCCGAAAATATTCCGGTCGTTGTTGGCGGGATGGTGACAGATGGCGGGTTCGTCGCGGCAACCGTGTTGGCAGGCACCAGCGTGCCCTGGACACAATACGACGTGGTCAGTGGCGTCGTCGTAGCACGAACGGATGGCGCCCTTACGGTGCGTGGAGCGGTAATCGAATACACCGATGGGATCGTCGCACGGCGAGCTGAGATGACCGTATTGGTTGGAGAGGGTACCAACGTAACTGCCCTCGGCCTCGACAACGATCTCCTGACCCAGAACAGCATATCGGTGGGGCAGAGAATCGTTGCGTTTGGCGAACTGACGGATGATCTGAGCTTGAATGCCAGCGAAAGCCATGTCCGCATGCAGATCAGCGGTTTGACGGCCGAAGTCGTTGCAGAGACGCCGTTGGCCGTGGACCTGATTTATCTCAACGGGCGTCGACCGGCTGTTTATGACTTTTCCGGCACAGGTGTCAGCCCGGACGATGACGCAGACCCGAGCTTTTATCAGATTGATACATCTACCCTGCCGCTCAGCAGCATCGACAGCGGTGACCTGGTTCGAGTGCGTGGCCATGTTAACGAGTTCGGCGCCGCGCCGGAGGACTTTCTTGCATTAACGGTAATAGACGTGGCGCGGGACATGCGTGGTGCCGGTTTCGCTGCAGTCTGGGAGACGGCGACAGCAGATCCGTTACTGAGCATCGATCCTGCCAGCATTGAACTCGACCTCGAGATGGCCCGGGCGGTTCTGAAAGTGCTGGGAGTTCCGCTGGAGGCGACCAATCCTCTCGAGAGTCTCAAGCTGGTCGCCCCGGATGGCGGGCGAGGGGTATACGCGGTAAGGGTTCGCGGCTCAGATCAAATTCATCTATTCCTCAGCTTTGCCGATCTGGTTGAAGAGGTCATTGCTCAACTTGACACCGGCAGTCGGTTGAAGCGCGTCGGTGCCAGTGGCCGCTACAATAGGACCACAGAGGAACTGATATCGGGTCGCGCAGGATTTGAATTTATCGCACCGGATTCTTGAAATTGACCCTTGCGCAAATGGGCACGTCATCGTGGTGGGGAAGACGGGTGTCTTCTCCATCGCGCGTTGGAGTAGTTCGTGAGCGAACGCGCACGGAGCGAACGCCCACGGAGCAGGCGCGCAGCAATGGACATCTTCCTCGCGGAGGTCGAGAAGAAGGCTTTTCGTATGGCGAGATACGCGGTCAAGGATAGCGAAGAGGCGTTGGACATAGTGCAGGAGGCGATGTTTATGCTGGTTCGCAAATATGCACACAAACCCAAGACTGAGTGGAGGCCTCTGTTTTTCAGAATCCTGCAGAATCGCATTGTAGATTGGCATCGACGCCTGGGAATGCGACGACGGTTTTTCCGTGAGTCGACCAGTGAGGGTGCGCCGGGTGCAGGCGCACGCGGTCCACAAGACCTCCACGGTTTAGATGCTGTAGATCTCGCGACTGGACCGGCGACCAGTGATCCGATGGTGCAGGCGAACCTCGATGGTGCAATGGATCAGATGCAGCAGGCCATTGAGGCGCTGCCTGTCCGGCAACAGCAGGCTTTCTTACTACGCACCATGGAAGGTATGAAGGTGGCCGATACGGCAGCGGCGATGGGTTGCTCCGAGGGCAGTGTCAAGACTCACTACTCGAGGGCGGTTCGTGGACTGCGCAACGCGCTGAAGGAGCATTGGGAATGACCGACAACCATCACGAAAGGGAATACCGGGAGCGGCTGCAGGCACTGCTGCAGCAACAGGCCGATGAAGTACCGGTTGAAGTCGGCGAAAGGTTGGCGCAGATACGACGTCGGGCGGTTGCGGAAATGGCCCGGCCAGCCGTCAGCCGTTGGCTGCCTGGTTGGCCGGATAGAGGTTGGATGTGGGGATCGGCGGGTTTTGTCGCCGCAACAGCGGTTGTTGTATTGGCGATCTCGCTGTTAGTGACCAACAGTGCTGATCTGATAGAAATCCCTCTCTCCGGCGAACCAGACGTGGCGTTGGTTCAGGACATGGAATTGCTGGAAGATCTGGAGTTTCTGGCCTGGCTTGAAGAAGAGGAGCACGGTGCGGGCTAGCGTGCTTGTCTTGCTGTTGGCGGCTGCGGTGAATGCCGGGTCCGAGGAGGCGCTGCCGATCGGATTGCTGGACTTTCTCAGCATCATGGTTGAAGCCGATGGCGAGTTGATAGACCCGTTGAGTCTGGAGACGCCTGCCGATGACGCGTTGAGTCGGAGCGAGAGTGCTCGGTCGGCAGCCGAGATTGAAGATGTGGCGAGGAAGGATGTTTCGGATGAAGGATCGAGCCAGGGGTCCACAAGGCAGGAGGACGAACATGATTAGATTATTGCGGTCGTCTGCCTTTCTGGGACTACTGCTGGGACTGTCGATTGGACAACCAATCTGGGCCGAGGAGTGGAACAGCCTGACCAGGCAGCAGCAACGGGTACTTCGAAACTACCAGTCGGGTTGGTCCGAGCTGACAGCTGCACAGCAACAGCGATTGGGGCTGGGCAGCGAGCGCTGGCTGTCGATGGATGAAACCCAGCGCAAAGCCACTGTCAATCGATTTCAACGCTGGCAGAGTCTGGCCCCGGAGCAGCGAGAGTTGCTGACACGACGCATGAATGACTTTCGAAAGTTATCTCCGGAGCAACAACGGCGAGTTCGTGATCGGCTCAATCGGTTCAAAAATCTCACTCCCGAGCAGCGCCAGGGCTTGCGTCGGCGTTTTCAGTCCTTGCCGCCTGAGCAGCGAGCCAGAGCGCTGGAGCGGATGAAAAACAGGGCTCGCCGCGGCTATCCCCGACAGATTCCCCAAGCTGGACGGGCACCGCAGACCAGACACGCACCGCGAACCGGGCATCGGGCACCAACGGATTCGAGGCGGTGACTTTGACCCGGATTCGTCTCTAAACTATGGCTTCTCGAGCCAGCGCGAAGCAGCCATGACAGAGTCCACCGCCAGCCGGCCTCGTAGATCGGTTCTTTACATGCCGGGCGCCAATGACCGCGCCATGGAAAAAGCCCAGACACTGGATTGCGACAGCATCATCGTTGACCTCGAGGATGCCGTGGCCGCTGGTGCGAAAACCCAGGCACGAGATAGCGTGACGCGGATGGTTGGTGAGGGCGTCTACGGATATCGTGAACTCGTGGTTCGGGTCAATGGTCTCGATACTCCCTGGGGAGCGGACGATGTGACCGCGGTGGCCGG
>QIDL01000204.1 GCA_003228415.1 Gammaproteobacteria bacterium
CAATGGGTACAATGCGTTGACCAATTTGTTTATCCCGCAACAGGGTTGCCAGCAGTCGAACGAATCCCATGGTTGTGGAATTCTCGCGCTTACCGGACCCTTCAAGCTGAGTTTTGAACACCGACAAAGCCGGTACTTCGAGTAATTCCGTCGCCACTACCCGCTTAGGCAGCGGTCCACCGAGTTCCGCGCGCTGAGCGCGTAAATACTTCATCTCCGGGCTGTCATCGGCGGGCCGATAAAACGGAATATCTTCGAGCTCCCTATCTGTGAGTGGAATATCGAATCGATCTCGAAACAGTTTGAGCTCCTCGAAATTCAGCTTCTTCACCGAGTGAGTATCGTTTTCCGCCTCTCCAGCGTCACCCATGCCATAGCCCTTCACGGTCTTGGCAAGGATGACCGTGGGTGCGCCTGTGTGGTTGACCGCTGCGTGGTAGGCGGCGTAGACCTTGAAGGGGTCGTGGCCACCGCGGTTCAGACGCATGATGTCGTCGTCCGATAGTTTCTCCACCATCTTTAAGAGTTCGGGATGCTTGCCGAAGAAGTGTTCTCGTGTGTAACCGCCACCCTTGGCCTTGTAGTTCTGATACTCCCCGTCCACCACCTCGTTCATTCTCTGCTGCAGCAAGCCACCGGTATCGCTGGCAAACAAAGGATCCCACAAGCGCCCCCAGACCACTTTGATGACGTTCCAGCCGGCGCCGCGAAAGGAACCCTCGAGCTCCTGGATGATCTTGCTGTTACCGCGGACCGGGCCATCCAGGCGCTGCAGGTTGCAATTGACCACAAAGATCAGGTTGTCCAGCTTTTCCCGCCCGGCCATGGACAGAGACCCCAGCGCTTCCGGCTCATCGCACTCGCCATCACCGAGAAACGCCCAGACTTTCCGGTCATCCCTCGGCAGCAGCGAACGGTTGTCCAGGTATTTCATGATGTGGGCCTGATAGATGGCCTGAATGGGTCCGAGCCCCATGGAAACGGTGGGGAATTGCCAGTAGTCCGACATCAGCCACGGGTGTGGATAGCTCGATAAGCCCTCACCACCCACCTCGCGGCGGAAGTTGTCCAGCTCTCGCTCCGAGAGTCTTCCCTCGAGGAACGAACGCGCGTAGATACCGGGCGCCGCATGCCCCTGGAAGTAAATCAGATCCCCCGCGTGATCCTTGGTGGGTCCGCGGAAAAAATAGTTGAAACCGACATCATAGAGCGTGGCAGAGGAGGCGAACGAGGAGATGTGACCGCCCAGATCTCCGGACCGGTTGTTGGCGCGCACCACCATCGCCAGCGCATTCCATCTGATCAGAGAGCGAATGCGTCGCTCCATGAACAGATCGCCCGGCATGAAGGCCTGCTTGTTCGACGGAATGGTATTTCGATAGGGGGTGGTGATGGTATAGGGCAGACGAGCGCCCGTTTTCGTCATACGAGCCGAAAGTCGTTCCAACAGAAAATTGGCCCGGTCGACGCCCTCATTTTCCAGCACGTACTCCAGAGCATCCAGCCATTCCCGAGTCTCGGTTTCATCTGAATCGGCCAGTTCCCGCGGATAAGTCATAGAGCGTCCTACTCCTTCTCTAAATCTGAGAGCCAGGCTGCACCGCGCACCCCACTGGCATCTCCCCAGGCCGGCGGCAGCAACTCGGTTTCAAACACGTCACCGAATATATGGTCGCACATCAACTCCCGTAACGGTGGGTAGATGTAACGCATATTCGACAACCCGCCACCCAGCACGATGGCATCGGGATCGATGATGTTCACCATCTGCGCCTTCGCCTGTCCGTTCACTCTTCCCTTCACTCTTCCTTCACAGGAGGGAAACCAGAAACCGCGCCCAGTCGAAGGCAGGGCCTGGATCGGTTTTACGATCCGGCGCCACTTCGAGATGGCCGACGATGGCGTCTCGACTCAGCAGCGGATATTTTTCGAGCAGCGCCGTGGTCACCAGTGTCAGTCGCCGGTACTGGGCGCGGGTATAGGATCGGTGATCCTCTCCCTCGAGCTCGATACCGATGGAAAAATCGTTGCACCGGTGACGGCCACGCCACTCCGAGGAGCCCGCATGCCAGGCCCGCTCATCGAACGGCACGAATTGGATCAGCCGACCACGGCGGTCAATCAAGAGGTGCGCCGACACCGTCACAGCCGCCAGGTCGGCCAGACCCGGATGGGCGTCGACGTCCAGGCGGTTGAGGAATAAATCCTCCACCAACCCGGAACCGAATCGGCCCGGCGGCAGGGAAATACCATGGATGATCAGGAGACTGACGTCCTCGGGGTCGGGCCGCGGATCTCGATTCGGTGATGGTTGCCGCCGCGTACGGGCCACCCAGTGGTCTTCGGTGATCTGCAAACTAATTCGCTCTCGTTCACTTTACCTGGCTCAGGTTTTGCCGGTAACGTTCACATCCTCTCACGAACCGAGGATTCCAAGCAGGATGAAATTTCTGCCAACAGGCATCAACGCCGCTCAGTTTGCCGAATCTATTCGCGAAACTGTCGCTCGAGCCCTGGCAGAGGACATCGGTACAGGCGACGTTTCCGCGGGCCTGATCGACCCTGACACCCAGGCCCGGGCATCCGCCATCACACGCGAACCCGGAATTCTCTGCGGGTTGCCCTGGGTGGTCGAAGTCTGTCGTCAGGTGGATGAGACCATCGAGTGTGAGACCGAACTGGCAGACGGCGCCAGCATCAAAGCCAACGATACGCTCTTCGTCCTGACCGGCCCGGCGGCATCGCTTCTGACTGCAGAGCGTCCCGCATTGAACTTCGTCCAGCTGCTCTCCGGCACAGCCACCCGCACTCGACACCTTGCCGATCTCATCGGTCATACGCGCACAACCCTGCTGGACACCCGCAAGACGATTCCGGGACTGCGGCTGGCCCAGAAATACGCCGTCCGCTGCGGCGGCGCCGAAAATCACCGGCTCGGCCTGTTTGATCGGTTTCTCATCAAGGAAAACCACATTGCCGCCGCCGGGGGCATAACACCCGCGGTGGCAAAGGCGCGCCAGCAGCATCCGCAACTCGAGGTGGAAGTGGAGGTGGAAAATCTGGACGAACTCGGCGAAGCCATCGCCGCAGGCGCCGACATCGCCATGGTGGACAACTTCAGCCTCGATGATACCCGCAAGGCGGTGCGGCTCGGCAGGGGTCGTATTGCACTGGAATCTTCCGGAGGGATCAACGAACAAAGCATCGTTGAAATCGCGGAAACGGGTGTGGACTATATTTCTGTCGGTGAACTCACAAAGACCATCACCCCGCTGGATCTATCCATGCGTGTGGAATCAGCTTGAGGAACTGAAATCAATGAATCGATTTGGAGCGTTTGCCGTCCACCTTGGCATCAGCCTGGTGATATTCGCCATTCTCGGCTACATCATCGTTTTTCAATGGTATCCGGACTTCTTCTTTGCCTCCGACGGCGGCTGGCAGGGTATCCGTATTGTCGCCCTGGTGGATCTGGTACTGGGGCCAACTCTGACCCTGGTGGTCTATAAAAAGGGCAAACCCAGCCTCAGGTTCGATTTGACCGTTATCGCCTTAATACAGTTTGTGTCCCTGACTGCAGGGGTCTACGTGGTCTTCTCGGAGCGACCCATCGCGATGATTTTCTCCAACGGATCATTCACCAGCATGACCGCGGATGACTATCTACAGGCGAACCAGCCCGTTCCGGATCTTAGCGAGTTTCCCGGATCCCCTCCGGTTTGGATCAGTGTGATTCTACCGGACGAACCTTCTCGACAGGCTGCTATCCGTGAGCAAGCATTTGCCAGTAGATCACCAATCAGCACACTGGCCCAGTACTACGTCTCATTCGACGTGAAACACATCGATACCAGCAGAGACGGCTTGTCGAAGAAAGAACTGGAAGGACTCGATGAACCGTCCCCTTTTCTGCAGGAATTTTTCCGCGAACACGGGGGAGAATTCGACGATTACCTGTTCCTGTCATTTGGAACCCGGTATCGACTGGCTTTGATCGCCATGCGTAGAACAGACAGATCTCTGACATACCTGCACATCCCGGCGGCAGGTCTCGCTCGTTGAGCAGGAAGCGTATCTAGGGAACCTCGGAGCCCTCAGCTTTTCGAACCGCAGAAAAGCGCTGTCGCGGAACAAACACGGTGTCGTTTCCGTGGGTCGCGACCGTGTTAGATGAAAGTCTGGCGTAAACCATGTGGCCGGGTAGCGCCCAGCAAGATCTGGTGCCGGAACGCGGAATCGAACCGCGGACCTACTGATTACGAATCAGTCGCTCTACCAACTGAGCTATCCCGGCCAGACCGAACTCTCAAGGTGGCGCAGGATAACGGTTTTCCATGTAGCGGAAAAGCCAACCTGCATCACTTCGATCCCGCTAACAGCGGGTCCCTTGCGGCAGTATCAGGCACACGACGGTGCCTGCGGGAGAAGTCGCGGTTACCTGGTAGCTGGTGCCAGCCCCGGCTGCAATCGAATAGGTGGTCCCCGGCTCGTCGCCCTGGGGAAACCAACCGATAGCCGCACCGATGGCCGCCGCGTCCGCCGCGGCTGTGAGGTAGGCGCCGGTCCGGAGACGGCGATCCTCTTGAAAGATCTCCATCGTTGAAATGTTGTTGACCAGAACCGCCTCACGCGATGTCGTCACGTAGCCGCTGTACAGCGGGAGAGCGATTGCGGAAATGATGGAGAGTATGGCGATCACGATCATCAGCTCGATGAGTGTGAAGCCGCGTGGTGAGATGGAGAAAGTCTGTCTGGTCATCACCTGACGGTTCCCTGAAAGAGTTCTCCGAAAAAGGAGTTCTCCGAACGAATTAATTTCAGCAAGAAACAAAGGGGCCAGCGGCCCCTTTGTTCGCTCGCTGATATTCCAGCTTCGACCCGGTCAGATAAGGGTCCATTGGACGAGGTTGGTCACCTGAACCAGCGGATTTGCCGCACCCGCCAGATAGGCAGGACGAACTATCGTCGCAGTATAGGTACCAGCTACAATAGTCCCGCCGATCGCGACACCAACTACACCTGTGGTAGGACTGGAGGCGATAAGATACGCATCTCCACCGCCAGGTGCTGTGGCATTACCAGCGGCACCAGCGGCACCACCATTCAGCTTGACGAGAACGGCCACCGCCGTCAACTGAGCGTCAGCGGTGGCAGCAGTCAACGTACCCATGGCCATAGCGGCTTGGACCCGACGCAATTCGTTTTCGATGAAGCGGGTAGCTTCGTCGGCGTGGGTGGTTACCTTGGCCTGGTTGGCGTTACGAATGTAATCCTGATAAGCGGGCAGTGCTACAGCGGCGAGAATACCGATGATGGCTACTACGATCATCAGTTCGATGAGGGTAAAACCCTTTTGAATCGTGCTTTTCATTTTGAATGTTACTCCGTCATTCACATTGTAAAACTTCTAGTCAAACGTGGCTGCCGAGGCGAAAAGCTTCTGCGCCGCGAGTCGAACAGGGATCTGCAATCCATGTGCCACTTTCGATCAAAGCGAGCTTTTACGTCCTCACAAAATCCCAAAGTTCTTTAAAGTCAGTGGCTTAGGTCAATTTAACGCCTCGCAAGAAGCCGATCTACGGCGACTTGTCTGATTCACTCATCGGTCTCTGGCTACGTCACATGCTGACGTTTGCCGTCACCCGTTGTGTGAAACTGGCGTGAATCAAGCCAGATCCTCCGACGCCGCAAATCATGCAGTAACACGCCTGACAGAACTGTGATGCGCTTATCGACAGGTTGGTGATACAGGATTAGACTTTTGAACGCCGCGAAATGTAAGGTCTCCCCCTGACAAAGAAGGTCGGCACAAGGACTGCAACGCCTTATGGCATCTGAACCGGTTCCACTCAACGGTCTGGCACGACGTCTGGTCGAAGAGAACATCATCGAGACTGCCACAGCCTTGAAAGCCAGCGAAGAGGCGCGCAAGCAGAGCATTCCGTTCGTCAGCTATCTGGTCCAGAACGGCCACGCAGAGGCACTGACCATTGCCGCAAGCGCTGCGGAGGAATTCGGTGTGCCCCTCATGGACCTGGCATGCTTCGATCTTGAAGCGATACCCAAGGATCTCGTCAAAGAAAATCTCATTCGCCAGCATCATGCGCTGCCTTTGATCCGGCGCGGTGTCCGACTGTTCGTCGCCGTCTCGGATCCAACCAATCTTCAGGCGCTGGAAGAGATCCGCTTTCATACCGGAGTATCGACCGAAGCGGTACTGGTCGAGGACGACAAGCTCTCCGCGATCATCGATCAGTTCTTGAGCGCCCAGGAAGATGGGGGCCTGGGCGAACTGGGTGATGACGATCTCGAAGACCTCGATCTGGAGTCTTTCGATGAATCTCCGGACGAAGACGATGATGCAACAGGTGGTGCCGACGAGACGCCCATCGTCCGCTTCGTCCACAAAATGCTGCTGGATGCCATCAAAATGGGGGCATCGGACATTCACTTCGAACCCTACGAGCGGAGCTATCGAGTCCGCTTCCGTACCGATGGCATTCTTCACGAGGTCAGCTCACCGCCGGTCAATCTGGGTACCCGACTGGCCGCGCGGTTGAAGGTCATGTCCGAGTTGGATATTTCCGAACGACGTGTCCCGCAGGACGGTCGGATCAAAATGCGTCTATCGAAAACCCGGTCCATAGACTTCCGGGTCAATACGCTGCCCACCTTGTGGGGCGAGAAAGTGGTACTACGAATTCTCGATCCGTCGACCGCAAAGATGGGCATTGAGGCCCTCGGCTTCGAGGAAGATCAGCAGGCAATGCTGATGGAAGCGATTCATCAGCCTCAGGGCATGATTCTGGTCACCGGGCCAACGGGCAGCGGCAAGACCGTGACCCTCTATACCGGTCTCAACATTCTGAATACCGAACAACGCAATATCGCCACCGCCGAGGATCCAGTGGAAATCAACCTGGAAGGCGTCAACCAGGTGCACGTGAACCATAAGGTGGGACTGGATTTCGCAACGGCCTTGCGCGCTTTTCTGCGTCAGGATCCCGACGTGGTGATGGTCGGTGAGATTCGAGATCTGGATACGGCAGATATCGCCATCAAGGCCGCCCAGACCGGCCATATGGTGCTCTCGACCCTGCACACCAACTCGGCGGCGGAGACCCTGACCCGACTCAGGAGCATGGGTGTACAGGCGTTCAACCTGGCGACCAGCGTCAACCTGATCATTGCCCAACGCCTGGCACGGCGGCTGTGCCCGGCCTGCAAGATAGCCATGGACGTCCCCAAGGAAACCTTATACGCAGAAGGCTTTACAAAAGAACAGGTGGCCGAGGGATTCGAGATCTTCGGACCGAGCCCGGATGGCTGCGACAAGTGTAAAGAAGGTTACAAGGGCAGAGTCGGAATATATGAAGTAGTTAAAATCACACCTGAGATGACTCGTATTATCATGGAAGACGGAAACAGCCTACAGATCGCCGAACAGGCCAGAAAACTGGGGTACAACGATCTGCGTCTCTCCGGGCTGCGAAAAGTCAGCCAGGGCGTGACGAGTCTGGCAGAGTGCAACCGGATGACCACCGGACACTGAAATAACAGCGCCTAACGGGAAGTTAAGACATGGCCGAAAGTGCAGTGTTCCTCTGGGAAGGAACGGACAAGCAAGGCAAGAAAAGCAAGGGAGAGATCACGAGCGTCAGCCCGTCCATCGCCCGGGCGGAACTCCGCCGGCAAGGCATCGTTGCCAAGAAGGTGAAGAAGAAGACCACCGCCTTTTCTCTGTCCTCCGGCGGTAAAGCCAAGCCTGCGGATATTGCATTGTTCACCCGCCAGATGGCCACCATGATGCGCGCCGGTGTGCCGTTGGTTCAAGCCTTCGACATCGTGGCCGACGGCCTGGATAAACCCAAGGTAGGCGAACTCATCCGCGCGGTACGAAACGATGTTTCGGGCGGCAGCTCTTTTGCTGCGGCGTTGCGCAAGCATCCCGCCTACTTCGATGATCTGTTCTGTAACCTGGTGGATGCAGGCGAACAATCCGGTTCGCTGGAAACCATGCTCGACCGGATCGCGACCTACAAGGAAAAATCGGAATCGTTGAAGGCCAAGGTCAAGAAAGCCATGACCTACCCGATCGCCGTGCTATGCGTCGCCTTTGTCGTCTCGGGTATCCTGCTGATCAAGGTGGTGCCTCAGTTCCAGGAAGTCTTCAGAGGCTTCGGCGCCGAGCTTCCTGCTTTCACTCAATTCGTCATCAATATCTCTGAATTTACTCAAACCTATTGGCTGGTCATCCTCGCCGTCGCTGGTGGAATCGTCGCCGGCTTCATGGCTGCTCGAAAACGCTCGAAGGCGCTTCGCGAAGCCATCGATAGAATCGCTTTGAAGATGCCTGTCGCCGGCACTATCATCGAGAAGTCTTCTGTCGCCCGCTATGCCCGTACCCTCTCCACAACGTTCGCCGCCGGTGTTCCGCTGGTGGATGCGCTGAACTCGGTGGCTGGCGCCACCGGCAACTCGGTTTATACAAAGGCCGTATTGCGGGTGCGTGACGATGTTTCCACCGGCCAGCAACTCAACTTTTCCATGAAGAGTACCGGTGTGTTTCCCAACATGATCATTCAGATGGTCGCCATCGGCGAAGAAGCCGGCGCCCTGGACGACATGCTCGATAAGTCCGCCAGCTACTATGAAGAGCAGGTGGAAAACGCCGTGGACAATCTCACCGCACTCATGGAACCCATGATGATGGCGGTGCTCGGCGTGCTGGTGGGTGGCCTGATCATCGCCATGTACCTGCCTATTTTCCAACTGGGTGCGGTGGTCGGCTGATCGGAACACGTCCGAGCTCACCGATCCAGTCGCATGATTGAGCCTCTGCTCGCCTATGGATGGGTCGGACTGGTTCTCGCCATCTGGATCGCACTGTGTGTGGGTAGCTTTCTCAACGTGGTGATCTACCGCCTGCCTGTGATGCTCCAGCGACAGTGGGATACGGAGGCTCGCCAGTTTCTGGGCCAGCCACCCAATCCCGATCACGCCGAGCCGTTCAACCTGTCGAAGCCGAGGTCGAGATGCCCCGCCTGCGGGACCCAGATCAAGGCCTGGCAGAACATTCCCATTATCAGCTGGCTGGCGCTCAGAGGACGTTGTGCGAGCTGCGCGGCGGCCATATCACCCCGCTATCCAGCCATCGAATTGCTGACTGCCGCGGCCACCCTGACGGTATTGAGCCTCTTTGGATTGACCTGGCTCGGGCTCGCGGTCGCCGTCTATACCTGGGGGTTGATCGCTGTCACCTTCATCGATTTCGACACCCAACTGCTCCCAGACCAGTTGTCCCTGCCGTTGTTGTGGCTCGGGCTTCTGACCAATTTTACCGACGGTTATGGTGCCGCTGCCGGCGGCATCACCGATATCGGTTCTGCCCTCATTGGCGCCATGGCAGGTTATCTGTTTCTCTGGAGCACCTACTGGGGTTTCAAGCTCGTGACCGGAAAGGAAGGCATGGGCTATGGCGACTTCAAACTGTTCGGCGCCATCGGCGCCTGGCTCGGTTGGCAGATACTCCCCGGCGCTATTCTCATCGCCGCCCTGAGTGGCCTGGTCTACGCCATCTTCTCAATGCTCAAAGGTCAGCGAAAGAGTGCCGAACCCATCGCGTTTGGTCCTTTCCTCGCCATCTCCGGATGGGTCTGCCTGCTGTTCCGTGATAACGTGCTGGCCTTTTTCGCAGCTTGAAGGAGTGCGATGAGTCTTCTGATCATCGGCCTGACCGGCGGCATCGGCAGTGGCAAGTCTGCCGTCTCCGAGCGATTCGCGGCCCTCGGTATCGAGATCGTCGATGCGGACATCGCGTCCCGTGTCGTGGTCGAAGCGGGTCGACCGGCGCTTGTTGCCATAGAGTCACACTTCGGTTCCGAGGTCATTGCCGAGGATGGCACGCTAGACAGGGCAAGGCTCAGGAAGCTGGTCTTCGAAGATGAATCCGAGCGGCGCTGGCTGGAGCAACTCACCCACCCGTTGATCAACGAGTACATCGCCGAATCGCTGGCAGCCGCCGAATCGCCTTACACAATCCTGGCCCATCCATTGCTCGTGGAGACCGGGCGGACCCGAATATGCCAGCGGGTGCTGGTGGTGGACGTACCGGAGTCATTACAGCTCGAACGCACCATGGCTCGGGACGACAATCCGGAATCCCAGGTCCGCGCCATCATGGCCGCGCAGGCCAGCCGTGAAGAACGACTCGCCGGCGCGGATGATGTGATCGTCAACGATCAGGATCTCACCCATCTCGATCGAGAGGTGGCGAAGTTTCATCGGCTTTACCTGGAACTTGCCCAGCCTGACAAAGAGACGGACCAATGACCGATTCCACGCCAAGAATCGTAACCTGTCCGACTTGCGACAAACGGGTGAAGTGGACCTCCAGCAACCCTGATCGTCCGTTCTGCTCTGAGCGCTGCAAGCTGATCGACCTCGGCGCCTGGGCCGACGGTCAGCATGCCATTCCCGGCGATGGCGATGATGACGACCTTTTATCCGGAGAGCTCGACGACGGCTGACCCCGATTCAACGAACCAGCCGACAGGACACTATGTTCGATATTCCGCATTGATGCGGACATAGTCGTAAGAAAGGTCCGAAGTCCAGATTTCTGCTTGCGCCTCACCTCGGGACAACTCCACACGAATGGTGAACTAATCCCGGGCGAGCACCTCAGCACCCGCAGCCTCCAGGTAATTCGGCGCCATCACCCCGGCGGCCATGACCTGAACCGAATCGAAGTAGGCGTCGACGCCATTGCTATCCAATTGCCGAACCCTGGCCCGTCCGATTGCCATCGCCAGCCGTCCCCAGTTGGGATCACTGGCGAACAAGGCGGTCTTGACCAGCGGCGATTCGGCAATCGTGTAGGCGACTTCCAGGCATTCAGCCTCGTCCCGGCCGCCTCCGACCCGCACCGTCACGAACTTGGTGGCGCCCTCAGCGTCGCGCACGATCCGCTGTGCCAACTCCCGACTGACCTCCAGCAGCGCCGATTTCAGTGCCCGCCCCTCTCGCGAGTGCGGATCTTCAATGCGCGGATGATCCGCGAGACCCGTGGCGGCAACGACGAACGCATCATTGGTGGAAGTATCACCATCGACCGTGATGCGGTTGAACGAAGCGGCAACCACTTCCCTGGTCAACGAGCCCAGGCAATCCTGCTCAACCACGGCGTCACAACATACGAACGCCAGCAGAGTCGCCATATCCGGCTTGATCATGCCCGCACCCTTGGCCATGCCGGTAATAGTCACCAACGCGCCAGCAATGGTCGTGGTGCGGCTGATGACTTTCGCGACCGTGTCCGTGGTCATGATGGCGCGTGCCGCAGCCAGCCAGTTATCGGCTTCCCGGGCAGCGGCGAGATTGCGGACCACCGGGTCCATTTTCTCGAGCGGCAGCCGCTCTCCGATCACCCCGGTGGAAAACGGCGCGATGGCCGTGACATCGAGTCCGAGCGAATCGGCAGCGGCCTGACAGAGTATCCGCGCATCGTCCAGGCCGGCCTCGCCGGTCGCAGCGTTGGCATTGCCGCTATTGATGAGCAGCGCACGCACGCCACCCAGTTCAATATTTGACTCTGCCATGATGACCGGCGCGGCACGAAAACTACTCTGGGTGAACACCCCGCCGATCGTGGTGGAATCCACGAAACTGACCAG
>QIDL01000034.1 GCA_003228415.1 Gammaproteobacteria bacterium
TCCAGGACCTTCCAGTAGTCGTCGGGGCCCTCGATCTCAACCGGCTTGGCCCGTTCTGGCCCGGGACGATAGAGAAATACACCGGAGTCGTTGATGATCAGCAGGTTCACGGATAGATCGGCGCTGGAGCCCGGTGCGGTACGGCCGGCCCAGTACACCAGTCCGGAAAGGTCCCCGTGGGTTGGGATGTCTGCGGCGATAATACCGTTGGGTCCGAGTCCGGCCCAGGCGATGATGGCCTCCTCCACTTCTGTCAAGGGCACGGGTTCTCGGTCTGAAAGGTATTGCAACGGCCCACGGGCCTGCCTGGCGCTTGCATTGCTGGACCAGGTGAAGTCTTCGCTCTCTCCGGATTCACTGCGGTAACCGAGACCCATGCGACGGGTTCTCAGGGTGGAGAGCAACTGGAACAGATTCGGTGTCGCCTCGAAAGCCCGGGCCAGAGCCGCCTGCTCATCAACCGTGACCTCTGTTTTCTCGCGCACCGGGATCTTCTCACTCATGAGAAGCATCCTTCACAGGCGCGACCTTCTGTGCCTCAACGTACACCGCTCTGTCTGCGGGCACCGGTTGCCATCCGAAAGGCAGGTAGCGCAGATGTCCGTAGCGGCTCACCAGATGCAACCACTTAACCATGCCGGGCTCCACCTCGTTGGGACCCTTCCAGTCCTCGAACATATGCGGCTCCCAGCCGTTGTAGATGATGATCTGCCCCGGCCTGACACGCGGCGCCACCCGGGCTCTCAAGCGCGCGCTGCCACGGTCGTTGGCGATCTCTACCAGATCGCCGTCCTCAATACCCCGTGCGGCGGCATCCTCCACAGCCAGGGTCACCAGGGGTTCTGCCCGATGGGTGTCTGCCAGGACCCGGTTGCCCATGGAACAGGCGTGTATGGACCAGCGGGAGTGCCCGCTGGTGATCAGCAAGGGGTAATCACCGCCCATCTTGGGCGGATTCTTGTGTCGTGGGAGATCTTCGTCCGCTTCGGCAAACCAGGGATGATCGATGAGAAATTGAGCGCGTCGGGTCAGGGTTGGGAAAGGGGCGCCGTTATCCACATGCCACGTGAACGCGGTGACGGTCTCGTTCGCTTTCACATCCGTGGCCAGAGACAATCCGGGGGCAAACATACCCAGGCCGGAAAACCTGACGCTGCCTTTCTTGCGCAGGGTGGCCAGGGTCCCATCCCGGGGCAGGGTGCCTGCTTCTATGCTGTCCTGCAGCCACTCGTTGACGATGTCTTCCTCGTTGGCGAAGGCGCCGTTGGCGGTAAAACGGTCGGCGAGACCCACCAGAGTTTTCGGCTGGCGTCGGCCGTCCTGGTACTCCTCGCAGTCCTGTTTTCTGCCTTGCTCCTCTACCTTCCTGGACAGCAGCCCGAAAATTTCCCACTCGGTTTTCGCTTCGCCCTGGGGTGCGACGGCACGATCGGAGAAGCCGATGCTGAAGCTGTGGGTAATTGCGTACTGCAGGTTGATGCGCTCGTACTGCATGGCCGCGGGCAGCACGATGTCCGCCTGCAGTGCGGTGGCGCTCATGCGGTTGTCTACCACCACAATTTTCTCAAGCCCGGGCCACAGAGTTTCCAGCAGCCCGTGGCTGCCGCCGCGCTGCCGACGCACCGGATTGGTGGCCACGGTGATGAATACGGCGGGATCCGTCGAAGAACCCGGTTTCACCAGGCCGCCCCACCAGCCGCGCCGAATGGAATCTGTCACATAGTCGTCGAACGACCGCTTCATTTCGGGATCGGACCAGGCCTTGTTGTTCCAGGTCTCCCGATAGCCGCAGTGGTAGTAGTGGAAGAACGCCGGTGGCGACGCTGTGCCCGCCACCACACCGCGCTGCAACAGATCGTAGCCGAGGATCTCATCGGTGGCGTCCGGATTCTGCTCGCGCAGTTGATCCATGGCGCCGTCAATGCCGTCCATCACCCGCCCGGTCTCGGCCACCCCGGCTTTCTGCTTCATGCCCCAGATCTGGTAGCCATCCAGGCCGGCCAGCGCCAGCCCCTGGATGCCGGTGCCCTTGCGTCCCCAGTTGCCCGTCAGCGCCAGCAACAGGATCATGGCGCGCTCCATCAGATCGCCGTGGTAATACTTACAGGCGTTGAAACCTTCCATGATCTTGGTTCGGCAACCGGCCGTTTGCCGTGCCAGCCTGCGGATGGTCTCGGCGTTTACCCCGCATATCTCGCTCGCCAGCTCCGGGGTATAGTCTTCGAGGCGCTTGCGCATCAGGTTCCATACCGTGGTGACCGCCACCTGCTCCCCATCGGCGAGCGCGATTGTCTGCGACGTATCCAGAGCCGGCCGGACGGCGTTCGTTTTCAGGGTGTCTCTGGGGGCTGCAACCACGGCGTCGCTGTTCTCATCCCACCAGTAGAATTGATCCTCCGGTGCCTCGCCGTCCAGATCGGTGCCGCGAACGAAGCGGCGCGTGTCCTCGACCACCAGCAGGGGAAGGTCGGTTTGTGATCGCACAAAGTCTTCATGTGCCAGACCCTCGTCGATGATCACCTTGCACATGGCGAGCGCCAGGGCGGCATCGGTGCCGGCCTGCACCGGAACATACTCGTCCGAAATCAAGGCGGAGGCACACAGATCCGGCGCTATGGTCACCACCCGGGACCCGTTGTAACGTGCCTCGGTGATGAAGTGCACGTAGGGAATGGAGGTGTAGGCGGGGTTGGAGTGCCAGATCAGAATCTGCTCGGCGTGAAAGGTGTCGTCCTGGCTGCTGGCGCAGGAAAACTTGCCGAAGGTGATGTGGTGGCCGGCGGGGAAGTCGTTGATGAGCCCATTGGCATCCAGGGTCACCGCGCCGATCAGGCTGGCGAAGCGCAGGTAAGCGGCCTGTGTCAACAGCCCCCCCTCCACGGTTTCCTCGAATATAATTGACTCGGGTCCTTCCAGGTCGATGGCCTCGACGATGGCCTCGGCTATCTCGTCCAGGGCTTCGTCCCAGGAGATGCGCTCCCAGCTTCCATCACCACGTTCCCCGGCCCGTCGTAGCGGGTAGCGCAGCCGATCGGGGCCATTGAGTTGCTGGCTCCAGGCGCTCCCTTTCTGGCAGGCAAGGGGGTTCATGTCGGGAACCCCTTCCTCGATCTGCTCGAACAACGCCGCCGGCTCTTCGAAGCGTACCCCGTCGGCGGTGGAATACACCCGGTACGGACAGGTAGCCAGGCAGTTCAGGCAATGGGTACCGAAAGTGACACGATCCCACGACCAGCGTTGCCGATAGTTGCTCGCATTCGACTCTGGCACCGCTCGAGTAACCTCAGGTCTTCAGATACTGCGAATCGGCACGGACGAATTCCGCCGTGGTGCGGGTGGCCCACACCCAGATCGGTAACGCGTTGAGCTTCTCCACCCGCTCAGCGAACTCCGGCAGCCAGGACAGCAACTGGCGCTCGAGGAAGTCTTCCTGTGCTCGATGGAACGAGCCTTGCAGACGCGGCGACGGCGAGGCCGCCTCCTTGAAGGTGAGGTACTGCATGAACTCGAGCTCGGTCGTGAGGTGGTCCGGTAGACGCGACTCATCTGCGGACGTCTTGAGCCCGAAATATTCGAAGAATCGCACCACTTCCTCCATCTGCTGACGCCGGTCTCCCTCGGAATATGCCCCGCCGTAGATGGGCGCTGGTGGGCCGTCCGTGCCGTCACCGACCTCGAACAGGCGCAGATAGTCGGCCTGATAATCCTCGGCGCTCACCGAGGGCGCCAGGGCGGCGATCCCGAAATCGTATTCGAAGGCCAGCAGTTGCGCTGCCTCTCGCAACCGCTCGGGCCATTTGCCTTCCACCGCGGCCACATGGGATTCGGTATCGGGGGCAGACATCAGATTCCCGAGCACCTGATAAACCGACGATCGAGCGGTGATGTCGTTTTCTTCGATCTCCTTGTCGGGCGGCAGATCGCCGTCAATGGTCAAACCGTCCAGTGAGTAAACAAACATTCTGATACCTCCCTGACCTAACCGGTCGCGATAATTTCGGCGGGATCCACGGCGAAGGGGCCCAGCAGTTCCTGCCACTTGTAGGCGATGAGCGTCTTCATCAGTTCCGAGGTTTTTCCCTCTCTGGTCTTCGCCATCTCGGCATTCAGAAAATCCAATGCTCCATGGACCTCAGATCCGAACAGGGACTCCAGGTACTCCGGAGGAATACGGGATTTCTCGGTATTGACAGACATATCTTCATTAAGTGGATGGGGCGATAACGGCGGCACGTAGTAGACGTTCGGGCGCGTCCCGTACTCGGGGTGCAGCGGCAATGCGACCTTCCATTCGTTGACAAGTCGAGAGACGGGGCTTTGCTCTTCATCCAGCCAACCCACGAACACAGCACGGCCGGGGCACTGGCGTACACACGCGGGCGCCACGCCGGCCTCGATTCTGGGGAAACAACCGATGCAGTGCTGGGCAACGTGCCGGTCGTAGTTGAAGTAGATCTTCTTGTACGGGCAGGCTTCCATACAGAAACGGGCGCCCAGGCAGGCATCCTCGTCCCTTACCACCAGGCCGTCGTCCCGTTTATAGATGGCTTTGGAGGGGCAGGACCTCAAGCACGGTGCGTTGCTGCAGTGATTGCAGAGCCTCGGCATATAAAAGTAATAGGAATTCGGCCACTCCCCGGCACCCTGATCCTCGTCCCAGTTCATGGCCCAGCGACCTTCCCGGGGTGCCTGAGGTTCCAGGTGCACCTTACCGGCTGAGCCCCCGTAAAATACTTCCTCATGATTGAATTCGAATCCCCCACCGAAATCGGCCGGGGTGGGTTGCTCACCCGGCTTGGCTCGATGGGTCTGCTCTTCGAACCCGCCGCCCATATTTTCCCATCCGCGCGGTGTACCCTCTCCGGGTTGAGTGTTCACCGAGCACCACCACTGGGCCTTTTCGCTGTCCTCCCGGGTCCACAGAACCTTGCAGGCCACCGAGCAGGTCTGGCAACCGATGCACTTGTTGAGATCCACAACCCAGGCGATCTGTCGATTTTGAGCTTGAATATTCATGACGATCTATTCCTTTTCCAGTGCAACCCAACTGCTCACCGCAGCCAGCCCCGCACGTTCCTGATTCGATCCGTTCCACACCACAACGCCCAGCTGATCACCGGCAAGCGCAGCCAGCGGACCGGCGATGACCACCGACCAGCGGCCATTGCTCAGATCGGCCGCGCCGGATATGCCGTTGTCGCCATTGCGGGCAAACACACCGGGCCCGCTGGCGGTCAGCGACAACGGCTCATCCCGATCGGCTGCCCAGTACCACAGGCTCAGCGGTTGCTCGCTGCTCCCCAACGTGCCCAGGTCACCGTTTCCCAGCACCAGTGCTGCGGCGTCCGGGAATTCCTCGTTTGGCGCTGGGTCGTCTTCCCACTGCAGGCGCACGTACAACCGGTCGTTGTCCGCTAGAGCCGTTGCGGATACCTCGCCGGTTTTGCCATAGGAACGTGTGGCCCAACTCGCACGGATATACTCGTTGGGTTGTGCTTCCAACGGTACGGGAGACAGCGACAACGCCTGAGCCGGCGTGCCCTCCCAAGCCTTGGAAGAGGGATCTATCAGGGTTTCACGATCTTGTTCTGATTTCGCCAGTTTCATTGCGTAATCTCCTCGACTTTTTCAAACTCACATCTCGTCCATCTTGATACCGGGACCGGCTGCCACTCCGTGGGCAGGTAATTCAGGTGACCATAGCCACCGGCAAAACCGATCCACTTGACCATGCCGGGCTCGGTTTCGTTTTCGCCACTCCAGCCCGTGTACTGAAAGCCTGCCCAGCCGTTGTAGGAAATCAGCTGCCCGGGCTTCACGTTGGGGGCAATTTTCACTCTCACCAGAAACTCACCCACGTCGTTGAACACACGAACCAGTTCGTCGTCTTCCACACCCCGGGCTCGAGCGTCATCGGTATTGACCATGATGTTGGGTTCGCCGCGATGGGTACCCAGAATGACCTTGTTGGCCTGGTTCATTGCGTGAATCGACCAGCGGTTGTGACCGGAGGTGATGCCGAGCGGGTAGTCCCCACCCATTTTCGGGTTGGGTTTGTGGGTGGGCAACGCCTCACCCGCTTCCAGAAACCAGTCGTGGTCGATGTAGAACTGTGCCCGTCGGGCGTAGGTCGGGAATGGATGGCCGGACTCGGTATGGTTGCGAAATGGCACGTGGGTTTTATCCGGCTCCAGAGGTGATGCTTGAGCCGAGCCCATGGCGGTGACACCGAAATCCACGAACCTTACCGGACCGCCTTCGCGTACCGTATCCAGTGTCGTGCCCATCGGCAGGGTACCGGCCAGGCAGGAGTCGCGGATGCCTTCGTCCGCCATCCGCTCCTCGTCGAAGGTCCCTTCCTCGGTGCGGTAGTAGTCGTTCATGGTGAACGTACCTACCAACTCATCGAGCTTGAAGACGGTTCCATTGCGCGACGTGTAGTCGGTCATCCCCCTCGCCTTGCCGCGCTCGGCAAATTTTTCCAGCAGCGCCAGGTACAGATCCCATTCCGCTTTGGACTCACCAGCCGGTTCTGCCGCCTTGTCCGATAAATTGAGATTCAGCACATGAGGAGTGGGAATGCTGAAGCCGATCTTTTCGTAGTGCTGAGCGGCCGGCAGCACGTAGTCGGCATACAGCGCTGTCTGGCTGATGCGAAAATCGATGGTGACGATCATCTTCAATTTCGGCCACAGGGTATCGAGCAGCGCGGTCTTGCCACCCCTGGTACGCCGCAGCATGTTGCCGCCGCACTCGATGAGCACCTGCGGTGGGTCATCGGACGGCGTATTCCACCAGCCCGCATCCAGCGCCTCCTGCATGTAGTCGTCGAATCCCCGGGGTAACGAATCGTCTCCCCAGCCCGGGGTATTCCAGCGCTCGCCGTAGCCGGCGTGCTTGTGCCACCACAACGCAGGAATCATGGCCTCCACACCGTTGTCACTCAGGCGCACAGAATCCCGGATAGCGATTTCCGTGGTGGCGGTGGGATCCTTGGCCTTGAAGGCGTCGAATGACGCTTCTCGCGCGGCCAGTACCTGTTCCGTGTATTGCGCGCCCGGTCCGGGTTTGTCGGAGGCGATGAATTGACCTTCGTGCATGCCCGATGCCCAGCATCGGATACCGGTGCCGGCCTTGCCCCAGTTACCGCTAACGGCGAGTACCAGACACATGGCCCGTTCGATGAGGTCGCCGTGATAGAACTTGCAGGCGTTGTAGCCGAGCATGATGTTAGTGCGTTTGGCCGCGATCTTGCGAGCCAGAACACGGATCGTTTCCGGGTGAACGCCGGTGATGGGTTGCTGCTTCTCCGGGGTGAAATTCGCATCGAGATACTCTTTCATCCGCTCGCAGACGGGTCGGACCTCCACGGTGGAGCCGTCCAGCAGGTCGATCTCGAACGACCCCTGCAATGCCACCTCGAGCCCGTTGAGCCGCACATCGCCGCGATCGGCGCGGTGCAGGCCCGAATCGGGATCCCACTGGAACATCTGATCCTCGCGCCCACCCTCGGTGATGTCGATCTCCCGCAGGTAACGGTTGCTATCGCTGCGCACCAGGTAACCCAGATCCGTCTGCTCACGTATGAACTCATAGTTGGCGATTCCTTCCTCCAGAATCACCTGCACGATGGCTAGTCCGAATGCCGCGTCCGAGGCGCCGTTGATGGGCACCTGATAGTCGGCATGAGTGTGTGATGGGTTGATATCGGGGGATATGTTGACCACCTCGCAGCCGTTGTAGCGCGCCTCGGCGATGTAGTGATAGAAGGGAATGCGTGTGAACACCGGATTCATGTGCCAGATGAGAATGATTTCGGAGTGAAACCAGTCATCCGCCGAGGACACCGGGCTGAATTTTCCAAAGGTCTCGTACAGGCCGATGGAGAAGTCGTTGATGGATCCCTGCAGATCGGTACCCGTGCCGCCTATCGTGCTGAAAAATTTACCGGTAGGGTGCACGGTGGCGTATTCGGGCGTGCCTTCGTGAGCGATGGTATGCGGGCCGTACTCCTCTATGGCGTCCACCATGGCATCGGCGATGTCGGTCAGCGCTTCGTCCCAGGTCACCACGTTCCACTTACCCTCACCCCGCTCGCCCACCCGCTTGAGGGGGTTCATCAGGCGATCCGGACCATATAGAGACTGGCTCCAGGACGCCCCTTTCTGACAACCCATGGGATTGTAGTCGGGCACACCCTCTTCGATGGTACCGAAACTGCCGGCCTGCTCCTCGCGCCAGACGATGCCGTCGCGAACGTAGACCCGCCACGGGCAGCTACCGGGATAGCAGTCCACGCAGTGTGAGCCCCAGTAAACGTCGTCCCACTGCCACTTGCTTCGATAGAGATCTTCCCAGCCCTGGTATGTGGGCTGTTTGGCCAGATTCATGGTGTCATCCTTTGTGGATTTTGAATTTGTGGTTTTCCCCGGAAGGCATTGGCTGGACGCGCCGTGAAGGGCTGAAGGAACGATGGGTAAACTAAGAGTGTTCGCCGAAATACGGCGAGGGGGGAACGCGCTGGCTCGCGCAATTCATTCGTCTCCAGGCGGCTACGATCCGATTTCCGGGACGCGTTTTGAAACGCGATACTGAATACGTGCCTGCACGAACGCAACCACGCACCTAGACAGCTCTGCACTTGGCACAACGTCCGTGCCTCTGTTAATCAGAGCGCCAAGTATGGCCCAAGGTGGGGGGCAAATTTCTGATCGAAGTCAAGCCGAGCGGTCTTAAAGTTGCGCCGTTGCGGTTGTTGACGGGGATCGGTCGTATTCCGTCATGCCGAAGGTCCACTTCGTCATATATGGACGCTGTTATCATGGAGAACCCGGAATTGGATGCCGCGTACCTATATTGTCAAACAGAAGCTCACTGACAGAATCCGGACCGCTGGTTCACCTGCAGCGTTTTTTTGTTCGCGAGGATCCGGTTTACGATGCGTTCGCGGAAAAACACCAGGCAACCACTACAACATCCAGGCTGACCTATTTGCTGCTGCATTTGTTGCCCGGGATTTTTGCTGTCATCGTCTTGAATATTCCGGCCGTCTACTATCCCATCCGTGATGCGATCGGGTTGCCGGATAGAACCTTTCAATACCTGCTGTTCATCGGGGTGACCTACGTCTGGCACATGGGGTTGCCATTCCTGATATTGAAGACGGTCGACAAACTCTCATTCCGCGAATCGCTGGCTTTTCTGGGGCTGAATAGAATCGATTGGAAGGGCGTGGTGGTGGTGTTGCCGGTCATCATGGTCGTTTACACGGTCGTATCAATACCATGGTTTCTCTGGCCTTACCTGCCATTGGAGCAATGGCTCTCAGCCGTTCCAATTTTCCAGATGCCCGACTACAGTATTTTCGCAGGCGACTTCTACGCGTTCCCACCGTTGTGGCTGGCCTTTTTGTTCATCGGCAATTTTCTCGGTGAAGAAGTCTACTACCGTGGATACCTGATGAAGAAAACGGCCTTTCTGGGCAGGCACAACTGGTGGGTCACTTCCGCCCTTTTTGCGCTCTACCATTTGTGGCAAGTGGAGCAGACGTGGCCTCTGTTTCTGCCGGCATTGATATTCGGTGCGGTGATGGTGTTACGCAAGGATATCTATGTGGTCATTGTGCTACACGTCGTGTTGAATCTCTGGTGGGTGAATTTCATGGATGCCAGTTTCGTAACCCGGTTCTGAACGGTTTCCCCTATTCGTACGCCAGCGCTTCCCTGGTGGAGATGGTCATAGATGATTTTTACTCGCTCGGCCTGGGCCATCACGTAGGAGACATCGAGGTCGGAGTTTGAGATGGCGTTTTCGATCTCGCATTTGGCAGACAACACAGACTCGTAGTCATCATCCTGCATCTTGATCAGCACCGTATTGCATCTATCGGGGAGACCAACGATACGAGTTGCCCAGTCATCCGAGACATACAATTTGGCCTTGTCGAACTCCTTGATCCGGCCGATGAGTTTCATGTCATAGGTTTTTCCTTTGAAGGTCACAGGAAAAACCGATTCGATATCCGGATCGTTGAGACGCTCGGCTGCCTGCTGATTGATCACTACTTGCGGGACAGCGGAATCTTCGATATCTGCCTTGCCGTTGGAGATCCAGGCGCCTGATTCGAAAACCGGTTTGTACATGGTGGTATCAACTGGCAGTGACACGATACCGATACCTTCGCTGGTTTCTCAACGAGTTTCTTACGGCGCAAATAAATGTGATAGTCGAATGCCTGGACGATCTTTGCGACAGAGTCGATAGTGAGTCGCGTGGCAAGGCGGCAACGTTGCTGGCGCCGCATTCCTTACCGAATGCATGTACAGGTCCAAGTGAGAATAGGCCGGGTTCGAATGTGAAGATCACTCGACTGCTGATACGCGAAGATGACCTGACGAGCAAGAGAGTCGCTGATTTCCTCCGGGAACATCTCGATGAGATGTACGCGAATACGCCGGCCCAGAGTGTCCATGCACTCGACCTGGAGGCGTTGCGCTCGCCGGAGGTCACGTTCTGGTCGGCCTGGGAAGCAGACGATCTGCTCGGTTGCGGAGCGTTGAAGGCATTGGATGCCAGAAGTGGGGAGATCAAGTCGATGCGAACCGCCGAACGCCACCGCAGCAGAGGAGTCGCCTCGAAGATTCTGGATCACATCATCGACGCCGCCAGGCAGCGCGACTACCACTGTCTAAATCTGGAAACAGGGTCGATGCCTGAGTTTGCCGCGGCACGAGCTTTGTATCTGGGATACGGGTTCGAATACCGAGGCCCCTTCGCCAGCTATACAGACGACCCGAACAGCGTGTTCATGACAATGAAACTCTAACGGGCCCGCATCTACTGCACCGGCAGTAGCCTTGGGATCCTGGCGGCATCATGAAGTGTGGTCGAACTCTGCCGGGGTTGGAAGTCAGAGGTCGGCGTGCGCACCGCAGTATTGACTTCATATGCCGTAACCATAGGAGTAGCTTCGATCGATCCACACTCTTCGCTTCGAGTGGATCAATCGAGCCGACCTGCTCGTCGCGCCAAACGGCCGCTCCTTACTCGCAGTCGGTACCACGCCATCTGTGTGCGCCAATTTCGACGCAATTGGTAATGCGTTGCGCAAAGTTGCCTGATTTTTATCTAATCAAGGTTATCCAACACCCTTTTTTTACCACTGCAGGCACGCCCCGAAGGTAAGCAGGACCAGTAACCCAGCACATTGAGTTTGCCCATCGCCCGGAGGTGGCTGTGGCGCAGGGGTCTGGGCCCGTACTGACGCCGTGGTTTCGATCACAGACAGGTTGTTGAATGAATCGACTTCCCATCCTCCCCGGGCAAGCGCTACATTTGTGACGGTTTCACCGTCTTCTCCCGCAGTGAGACCAACGCGGATAAGTGCTTGTGCCTCACTCACGAGAGGTTCATCAAATGTGCAACTGTAGTGCTGTTGCCTGGTCAACACTTCGCTGCATTGACCCGCAGCACAGTAACGAATCGGCATTACACAATCGGCGCCTTCTGCATCCACAATCCAGTCACCATGATTCAGGATACGCCCACTGTCGGTTTCGATTGATCCTGTGACG
>QIDL01000395.1 GCA_003228415.1 Gammaproteobacteria bacterium
GCCACGTCCGATAAGGTGCCTGTTTCGGCTAACGTAACAATTTGCGGTCCGACATATACCAACAGTACCGGCTCGCTGGTATGAGCGGTATGGGCCTGCTTGCTGGCAGGGTCGAACATCTGCTCTACGTTGCCATGGTCTGCGCTGACAAGCATTTGCCCGCCCGCAGTTTTCAGTTTCTGCTCTATCCGTCCGAGGCAGTCGTCCAACGTCGCCACCGCCTGGACCGCCGCGTTGAAGACCCCGGTATGACCCACCATGTCGCCGTTTGCGAAGTTACAGAGGATGAAGTCGAATTCTCCAGACTCGATAGCGCGGATGAGTTCATCGGTGACCTTACGGGCGCTCATTTCCGGGCACTCGTCATAGGTGCCGACCTTGGGTGAGGGAATGAGCAGTCGCCGTTCGCCGTCGAAGGGTTCTTCCCGGCCTCCCGAAAAGAAAAAGGTCACGTGGGCGTACTTTTCCGTTTCCGCGATTCTGAGCTGAGTTTTGCCGGATTTGCTCAGGAATTCTCCCAGGGTATTTTCCAACACCGGCGGATGGAAAGCGCAGGGTTTTTCAATGTCGTCTGCATAGCGGGTGAGCATCACGAAATCTGAAAGACTCACCACGGTGCGTCGCTCGAAATCATCGAATTCCTCATTCACGATGGCTCGGGTCAGCTGGCGCGCCCGATCGCCGCGGAAGTTCATGAAAACCACGGCGTCGTCGTCTGAGATGCGCACCGGCAACTCGTTGCTCTTGTGGATGGCGGTCGGTTGCACGAACTCGTCGCTTTCGTCGCGGGCATAAGCCTGGGTCAAGGCTTCGACCGCTGTGGTGGCATGAAACGGAGCTTCTCCGCGGATCAGCAGATTGTAGGCCCGAACCACCCGGTCCCAGCGGCGGTCCCGATCCATGGCGAAATAGCGGCCACAGATCGAGGCAACATGCCCGACGCCAAGTTCTTCGAACAACGCCTTGGCTTTTTCAAGCGAGGCGATGGCGCTTCGAGGTGGCGTGTCGCGACCGTCGAGAAAGGCATGCAACATGATTCTGGACACACCCGCGCTCGAGGCGATCTCGATCAGCTCGAGAATCTGATGTTCGTGGCTGTGCACACCGCCCGGTGACAGCAGACCCATCACATGGAGTGTGCCGGATGACTTTTTTACTCGTTCGAAGGTGCGCTTCAGGGTCCTGTTTCTTGCGAACTCGCCCTGCTCGATGGCTCGATTGATCCGGGTCAGATCCTGATAGACGACACGTCCAGCGCCGAGGTTCATATGTCCAACCTCGGAGTTGCCCATCTGACCCGCCGGCAGACCGACGTCCAGACCGGATCCTGAGAGGAGCATGTGGGGTTGGTCGGACCAGTAGCGGTCCCAGTTGGGTGTGTTGGCCGCGGCGATGGCGTTGTCTTCGGTGGCCTCGCTGTAGCCGAAGCCGTCCAGAACCACCAGGACCGTCGTATTCTTCAAATGTGCCTTCATGAGCTGAGGTTGGAAAGAGCATGCATTTTAACATGCCTGGCGAGATGGCTGCCCAGATGTGTCGGACAGGTGTGTATAATCCCGCGTCTTCCGTCTTGAGCCGCTCTTCGCACCATGGATCAGATATTCACTTTTGTCAGTAGCCATCCCTTTCTGATCGGCACTTTCCTGCTGCTGCTGGCCCTGTTCATCCGTAACGAAACCCGTCGTGGGGGACAGGCTGTGTCTGCGCAACAGCTCGTGAATATGGTGAATCGCGACGATGCCTTCATTCTCGATGTCCGTGATAAGAAGGAGTACGAGGCCGGCCACATTGTCAACGCCGTAAACATTCCCTATGCAGGGCTGGAATCCAGACTCACCGAAATCAAGGACCAACAGCAACGGCCTGTCGTGGTGGCCTGCAAGCAGGGGCAGCATTCGGGAGCCGCCGGCACGCTGCTCAGAAAAAATGGTTTCGAGCAGGTCAGCCGGCTCACGGGCGGTGTTGCCGAATGGCGTAATCAGAACCTGCCGGTAGTGAAATCATGAGCGAGTTGGAACCTTCCAGTGCGCAAGGCCAGGGTCAGGTGCGACTCGAGCGCATGTATCTGAAGGATGCGTCATTCGAGTCACCTAATTCACCAACGATTTTTCTGAAGGACTGGAAGCCCGACATCGAGCTGCAGATAAATACGCGCTCTGAGCGGGTGGAGGAAAATCGCTTTGAGGTCATCGTCACCGTGACGGTGACCGCCAAGGTCGAAGATAAGACCGCCTTCATCACCGAGGTACAGCACGCGGGGCTGTTCTATATGGAAGGGCTTCCTGATCCGGTCATCCACCGGGCCATTGGTACCTTCTGCCCCAACACGTTGTTCCCCTATGTACGGGAAACGGTCGATTCGTTGGCGGTGCGTGGTGGCTTTCCGGCCTTGCATCTGGTGCCGATCAACTTCGATGCGGCCTACGAAGCGGCCCGCAAGCAGGCCAGCTCCGAGGCGGAATCCCATCCGACGCACTGACCACAGCTTCACTGACCACAGCTTCACTGACCACAGCTTCACTGACCGCCATCGAAGTCCATTTGCCGCCAGGCCTCGTAGAGGGCTATGGCGACCGTATTGGCGAGATTCAGGGACCGCGACTGGGCCTGCATTGGCAGCCGGAGAAGCTGGCTGCTGTCGATTGAGCCAAGCACTTGCGCGGGTAATCCGCGCGTTTCGGGGCCGAACAACAGTACATCGCCAGGTTGAAAGTTGGCCTCGGAATAGTAGCGCTGTGCCTTGGTGCTGAATGCCCAGACGGTGCCACTGCGCTCGGCCAGGCAGGCATCCAGCGATGGATGGAGTTGAACGTGCGCCCATTCCCTGTAATCCAGCCCCGCTCGACGCATGCGAGTGTCGTCCAGCGAGAAACCCAGTGGTTCTATCAGGTGCAGCGTGGCGCCGGTGTTTGCGGCCAGGCGCATGATGTTGCCGGTGTTTGGCGGGATCTCCGGCTCAAAGAGCACAATGTGTATGGACATTTTGTGGGTCTGCCGGACCGTGAGTATCGATCATAGATCGCTCAGGCCCAGCTCTGAAATTTTCCGGGTAAGGGTGTTGCGACCCCAACCAAGCAGTTTGGCTGCCTCGAAGCGACGCCCGCCGGTTTGTCGGAGCGCCACACGTATCATGGTTTCTTCGAACTTTGGCGTGGCGATCGCAAGCAGCGGGGTCTCGGGATGTTCACCGGCCGTCCGTTCGGCCCAACGCTCCAGCGCCTTGTCCCAACGCGCGTTCTCTGGCTCGGATGCCGATTCCTCGAGCTTCAGCTCCGGCGGCAGATCGCTCGGATGAATTTCACGACCGGAGGCCATGACCGTCAGCCAGCGACAGGTGTTTTCCAGCTGTCGAACATTACCGGGCCAGGGAAGCGCACACAGGAACTCCACGGTTTCTTCTCGCAATGTCTTGGCTTCTTCGCCCAGTTCGGTCGCAGCCTGCGTCAGGAATTGCCGGGCCAGCAACGGGATATCCGAACGGCGCTCGGCCAGCGCCGGCACGTGCACGCTGATCACGTTCAATCGATGAAACAGGTCTTCACGAAAGCTGCCTTCGGATACGCGAGTTTCCAGGTTCTGGTGGGTCGCGGCGATGATTCGAACATCCACCTTGATCGGCGAGTGACCACCAACCCGGTAGAACTCGCCATCGGCCAGGACCCGCAACAGCCGGGTCTGGGTATCCTGCGGCATGTCGCCGATCTCGTCTAAAAACAAAGTGCCGCCGTTGGCCTGTTCAAAGCGGCCGACGCGGCGCGCGTTGGCGCCGGTGAAGGCTCCTTTCTCGTGGCCAAACAGTTCCGATTCCACCAGTTCCCGTGGTATTGCGGCCATATTCAATGCGACGAAGGTTCCCCGGGCTCTGGGGCTGTGGCGATGCAGAGCGTGGGCCACCAGTTCCTTGCCGGAACCGGAAGCGCCACGGATCAGCACCGTTACGTTGGAATTTGCCAGCCGACCGATCGCCCGAAACACCTCCTGCATTGCGGGTGCCTGTCCGATGATCTCCTGCTGCATGGCGCGGGAATCGACCGGATCGGGTGTGGTGTGTGCCTCGTGCTCGGCGGCTGCCGCAATGGCCCTTTTGACGATTGCCAGTGCTTCGTCCACATCGAAGGGTTTCGGCAGGTATTCGAAGGCACCGCTCTTGTAGGCGCTGATCGCGCTGTCCAGGTCCGAGTGCGCGGTCATGATGATGACGGGTAGTCGCGGATAGGCCTTGTGAATTCGCTCGATAAAATCGAGGCCATCCATTCCCGGCATGCGGATGTCGGTTATGACGGCGCTCGGTCGCTCATCGTGCAGATGATGCAGGGCGTGGTCGGCTGAGGCAAACGCCGTGATGGCAATACCGGCCTGAGTCAGCGCCCGCTCCAATACCCAGCGAATTGAACGATCGTCGTCCACTACCCAGACCCGGTCAGTCATTGTCGTGGACTCCGTTGACGTTTTTGTTATTGCCGGTGCTGTGCTGTGGTAACGGTAAAAATGCCGAGAAGCAGGTCATCCCGGCGCGACTCTCAACTTCGATGACTCCGCCATGCTGAGCGATGACGGATTGGGTGATCGCCAGTCCCAACCCGGTGCCGTCGGGGCGGCCGCTGATCATGGGATAAAAGATTCGGTCGATCATTTCCGAATCGATTCCGGGACCGTTGTCGATGATATCGATCTTGGCCACTATCCGGTGCATGACCGAGGCAATGGTGAAAGTACGGACTACCCGGGTCCGCAGGGTGATTTTCGGATCGGGGTTGTCAGCATGTTCCGCGAGCACTTGTGTTGCGTTGCGAACCATGTTGAGCAGTGCCTGGATGATCTGATCTTCATCTCCGAACAGTTCCGGCAGGCTTGGGTCGTAGTCACGGTCGAATGCCAGGCGATTGGGAAACTCGGCGTCGACCAGTGTTACCACATGTTCCAGGGCGTGATGAATGTTGAACCGGCTGAGTCGCGGTTCCTGATTGGGACCCAGCAGCCGATCGACCAGTTCGTTGAGCCGATCGGCTTCGTTGATGATGATCTGGGTATATTCGGCGTGTGCCGGATTCACCAGCTCACGCTCCAGCAGCTGAGCAGCACCCCTCAAGCCGCCCAGGGGATTTTTGACCTCGTGGGCCAGGCCACGAATCAACTCCCGGGTGGTCTTCATCGAGGATCGGGAGCGATCGTCACGATTGATCCGAACCAGCCGATTGATGGGTTGCAACTCGATCACCAGACGTTCGGCGACCGGGTCCAGGGTGATGGTCAGATCTGCGGTCACTTCCTGGCCCTGACGGGTCTTGAATTCGGCAGCGCGTTGAGTGAGGGTCAATCCGGAGTCATAGATTTCCTTGAGCGCCGCGAAGACGTCCGAGCCATCGTCATAGAGCAGATGATCGATCGGCTGACCAAGGGTGCGGGTGGCGCTGGTGCCGAACAGAGACTCGGCCGCCGGGTTCATGTAGCCAAGGCGCAGATCTGCATCCAGCACCAGCACGGCCGTAGTCAGCATCTCGATGACGTCCGTTGAGTCAACCCTGGTTTCGCTCAATGTCCTATCCGAATTTTCCGTACCGATTCCAGCGCCTGCACTGCGCTGCTGCTGCTTGAATAGCTAGAAAAGCAAGAAACGGTCCAGCTCGCCGACGCTGGGAGGAGCTTGTGAAGTGAGTATTTACTTACCGACTGGATCGCAGAATCTGGAAAGATCCCGTGATCGACCGCATCGAACGCCGAATTCATTGTGCACCATCATGGTGCGTAAAACTACCCTGGAAGCGGAAACTCAGGGACCTGCCGGTGTGGGGCGTCCTGGCGCGGTGATGATGGAAATGCGCAGCAGGTGGAACGTCGTGGTGTCGGAGCGGATCAGCACGGCGCCGCTTTTGTCGATGATTTCTGTGGCCAGGGAGTGAGTGCCGCGATCTACGTTCAGGAGCTTGAAATCGGTCTGATAGCCTTCCTGGACGGGTTGGCCGTCGAGCAGCAGGCGCATCTTGTGACCGCGCTGCAGACGTGGTTTCGCCACCGCGACCACGGCGACGTTACCGGCATTGTCGCGGATCGGTTCGTCATCCTGGGGGGATTTGATTGCCAGGGAGCGATAGGAAAAGGCTGGCTCTTCGCCTTCGTCCTCTGAATCGACGATCCACTCCTCTCGCGGGCCGATCGCTTCCTCGATATCAAAGGAGTTGGGAGTTTCGATGACGACCTGTTCAGCGGATTCGTCATCTCGCGGCGGGATATCGGTGAATGACACCGTGCCATCTTCGTCGACGGTCCGGTAGATCCGGCTCTCACCGGCTGACGCAGCAGCGATACTGAATAGCAGCAATACAGCGAGAACTATCTGTAGAGGTCTTGGACTGGCGCTCATCTCGTGTCTTTCCTGATTTTCTTCATCATCCAGCGTCGTGCTTCCATGGCCGCAATTAGACGTCAACTCTGTTGAACGGTAGCTGAATTCGCCCGATCTCAGTGCCAGGATCGAGGTGCTGTGGAAGACTAGCACCGACTCAACGACGCGTCTGGTGTCCAATTCGCCATTTTCACCCTGTTCAGAGCAAAAAAAAGCCCCAGTTCGTAAGCGAATTGGGGCTATCGGGTTCGTTTGTGACCGATTTACAGGCTGTAGTACATCTCGAACTCGGCGGGATGGGTGGTGGCGTTCAGGTAATCGACCTCCTCCTGCTTGAGTGCCAGATAGCCGTCGATAGCCCCATCGCTGAAGACGTCTCCAGCCTTCAGAAAATCCCGGTCCTCATCCAGCGCCTGGAGGGCCTGTTCCAGAGAACTGGCCACCGTCGGCACGCCTTCCAGTTCTTCCGCCGGTAGATCGTAAAGATCTTTGTCGAAAGAGTCCCCGGGATGGATCTCGTTTTTGATCCCATCGAGGCCGGCCATGAGCATGGATGCGAAGGTCAGGTAGGGGTTGCCGGTGCTGTCAGGGAAGCGAACTTCGACCCGGTAGGCGCGCGGGTTGCCACCCTGAATATAGGGAACCCGGATCGAAGCAGAGCGGTTTCTGGCCGAGTAGGCCAGCAGAACCGGTGCCTCGAAGCCTGGCACCAGGCGCTTGTAGGAGTTGGTGCTGGCATTGGAGAAGGCGCAGAGAGCGCGCGCGTGCTTGATGATGCCGCCGATATAGAACAGGGCGGTTTCGGATAATCCGGCGTAGGCATCACCGTGGAAGACATTGGTGTCGCCCTTGGCAATGGACTGGTGCACGTGCATGCCGTTGCCGTTGTCGCCGACCAGTGGCTTGGGCATGAAGGTGGCCGTTTTGCCGTAGGCATCGGCGACGTTGTGGACACAGTACTTGTAGATCTGCACTTCGTCCGCCTTGCGCACCAGCGTGTTGAAAAGCGCGCCGATCTCGTTCTGACAGGCGGTGGCCACCTCGTGGTGATGTACCTCTATCTCCAGACCCATGGCGGCCATCGCGTTGCACATGGAGGAACGCAGGTCGGCGGCGGAGTCCACCGGGGGGACCGGAAAGTAGCCGCCTTTGATACCAGGCCGGTGACCCAGATTGCCACCTTCGAATTCGGAATGAGACTCCCATGCCGCTTCCTCGGCGCCAATGTGATAGGAAGCGCCGCTCATTTCCACCTTCCAGCGAACGTCGTCGAAGACGAAGAATTCGTTTTCGGGGCCGAAGTAGGCCGTGTCGCCGATTCCGGTCGAGACCAGGTATGCCTCGGCACGCTTGGCGATGGAACGCGGGTCCCGATCGTAGGGTTGCATGGTTGTGGGCTCGATAATGTCGCAGCGCAGATTCAGCGTGGTGTCATCCCGGAAGGGATCGATGACCGGGGTAGTGTCGTCCGGCATCAGAATCATGTCGGACTCATTGATCGACTTCCAGCCGGCAATCGAAGAGCCATCGAACATGAAACCGTCGGCCATCGCGTCCGTGTCGACTCGACTGGCCGGTACGGTGGTGTGCTGTTCTTTGCCTTTCGGGTCGGTAAAGCGCAGGTCAACCCATTTGACGTCGTTTTCTTTGATGAGGTTCAGTGTGTTTTCAGACATCTCTGGTCCAACTCCTTAGTGTCGTTATTGCTCAAGTGTCCCGGCTTACGTGGTCAGTGCGCGCCTTCCGATTTTTTTCAGTACCTGACTTTCAGTGCCCTTTCAGGGCACTGAGGACGCAAATACCATGCCACCAACAAATTGTACTGTGGCTTGAGCTTGCTGATGAGCGAACGCTCCATAGCGCACCGTAAAGGTGCGACAAATCTGTATGAACACAGAAATGCCCGATAATGGTGCGCTATGCGTTCACTCGAATCTCAAATCGGTAGACGAGTCCTTCCCCGGATTCGTTGTCCACGGTTTCTTCAGTGACGAGTTCGTGACCGTGTACTCGACACCAGGCAGGAATGTCCTGCATTGTCCCTGGGTCGGTTGCGACGACCTCGAGCAACTCGCCCGGCTGCAGATTTTTGATCCTGTCCTGGGTCCTGATGACCGGTAGCGGGCACAGTAACCCCCGAGCGTCCAGTGATTCAAGCGCCGACATGCCAACTCTGCTGAATTTCTTGCGCGGGCAACGGCACGACGGCCAGCTCTTCGCTGGTGCCATCGAGCCGGTCGATATGAACGGTCACGGAATCAGACGTCTTACCCTGACTGTAGCGGGCCAGTACCCGGGCCGCCAGGATCAGGTCGGCGGCGGTTGGCTCGCCGTCAATCAGACACAGCGGCCCGTTGTGACTGGTCGGATATAAAGACGTGAAGGTGTTCCGATAACCCTCCAGATACCGATTCTCGCCCAGTTCCCGGCCAACGATGAGTTTGAAGTGAGGCGCCGGACGTATATGGCGACCGACCTTCAGCAACATCACGTCGTCCAGTTCATATTCTCTGCTGCCACGAGCCTCCCACAGGTCTGCCAGCTTTGCCGAATACTGGATATCGGTCAGAAAGCAGCACCCCCCGGCCGGTTGTGACCAATCGGAGAAGCCCAGGGATCTGGCCAGGGCAATCTGCGGTTTACGATTCCTGCCGTTGAAGTCATAGAGCGCCTCGCGGTCCACCCAACCTTCCCGCTCCGGTCGGGTGGCTGGGAGCAGTCGGGCACACAGGGGCCGCAGCAGCAGATCGTCAGCCCCGGATTCGGAGGCGATCACGGGCATGGTGTCCTTGCGCTGGCTCATCGGTCGCTGGCCGATCACCTCGCCGGTGATGATGAAGTCGAAACTGTGTCGGGTCATGAAGCCGCCTTCACCGGTAAGCCCCAGGGCTACGGCCTTCTTCACCATGAAGACCTTGCAGTCCAGACACGGGTTCAAGTTGGCGCCGTAGCCGTGCTTCGGGTTCAACAGCACATCCTTGTATTCTTCGATCACATCGATGATGTGGAGTTTGATCCCGAGCTGTTCGGCAACCCACAGGGCGTTGTTGCGTTTCGGCTTTATCCGCTTTTTCTCACGGATGGCATGAGTGTGGCCTTCCACGCAGAAACCGGTGAAGAAATTGACTCCCTCTACTTCAACGCCCTGGTCCATGATCACCCTGGCCGCCAGCATTGAATCCAGTCCTCCTGAAATCAAGGCGACAGCCCTGCGTTGTTTCGGCATAATTGCGCACCTTTTTTTACCCGGACGCGAACCGGACCTGATCCGGCCGCGCAGTCTAGTGCTCCATACCCAGCTTCGCAATGTCGCCATCATCGCCCACGTCGATCATGGCAAAACCACCCTTGTCGATCGATTGCTTCAGCAGTCGGGCGTTCTTTCGGGTGCGGATGCCAAGATCGACCGAGTGATGGACTCCAACGATATCGAGCGTGAGCGCGGCATCACCATTCTCTCCAAGAACACGTCTATAGAGTATGAGGGGTACCGAATCAATGTCGTGGATACTCCAGGTCATGCGGATTTTGGTGGCGAAGTGGAGCGCATTCTCTCCATGGTGGATTCGGTGCTGTTGCTGGTGGATGCGGTGGAAGGTCCCATGCCGCAAACGCGGTTTGTCACCCAGAAGGCCTTTGCCGCGGGGTTGAATCCCATCGTGGTCGTGAACAAGGTGGACAGGGATGGGGCGGAACCCTATCGGGTGATCGATGAGGTATTCGATCTTTTCGACAATCTGGGCGGGAGCGACGAGCAACTGGATTTTCCGGTGATCTATACCTCGGCCCTTCTCGGACAGGCGGGCCTGGAACCGGATCAACTCGCGGACAACATGAATCCGCTTCTGGATCTCATCGTCGCCAAGGTGCCCGCGCCGGATGTCGATGATGCCGGAGCGCTGCAGTTGCAGATCAGCGCGCTCGACTATTCCACCTATGTGGGTGTCATCGGCATCGGTCGCATCAATCGTGGGACGCTCGCGCGAAATACCCCGGTGATCGTCGTGGACCGTAGCGGAAAAGAGCGAAAAGGGCGCGTGCAGACGGTTTTTGGTTATCGGGGACTGGAACGGATCGAGAGGGAACGCGTCGGCGCCGGAGATATCGTCTGTCTTACCGGCGTGGACAACATCAATATATCCGACACGATCTGCGCGCCGGAACAGGTCGAGGTGCTGCCACCGCTCACCGTCGATGACCCGACCCTGACGATGATGTTCTGCGTCAATACTTCCCCCTTTGCGGGACGGGATGGCGACTACCTCACCAGCCGGCAGCTGAGAGACCGGCTGGCGCGGGAGGCCTTGCATAATGTCGCTCTGAACGTGGTTGAAACGGAAGACCCCGATCGCTTTGAAGTATCCGGGCGCGGCGAACTGCATCTGTCGGTGCTGATTGAAACCATGCGTCGCGAAGGATATGAACTGGCGGTGTCCCGTCCCCAGGTCATCACCAGGGAAGAAAACGGCCGGGTGCTGGAACCTTATGAGATTCTCACCGCGGACATCGAGGAGGCTCACCAGGGCAAGGTGATGGAAAGTCTTGGCCAACGCAGGGGTGAGCTGCAGGACATGCTGCCGGACGGTCACGGCCGGGTTCGGCTCAGATTCCGTATTCCGACTCGGGGGTTGATGGGCTATCGGCCGATCTTTCTGACGACTACCTCGGGTACCGGCATTCTTACCTACGCCAGTGCAGGCTATGGCGAGCGAACCGACGCACAGGTTGGCCAGCGCTCGAGTGGCGTGCTGATCTCCAACTCGGAAGGTAAGGCGGTGGGATTTGCGCTGTTCAATCTGCAGAACCGGGGTCGCATGATGGTCTCGCCGAACGACGAGGTGTATGAAGGGATGGTGGTCGGAATTCACAGCCGCGGCAACGATTTGCCGGTGAATCCGTTGAAAGAAAAGAAGCTCACCAACGTTCGCGCCTCCGGCACCGATGAAGCCATTGCGCTGACCACGCCGGTGAAGCTGGGTCTCGAGGCGGCTCTAGAGTTCATCAACGACGATGAACTGGTGGAAGTGACGCCCAAGGCAATTCGAATCCGCAAGCGCTTTCTCAAAGAACACGAACGCACCAGGGAAAAGCGGGAGCGGGCGGCCGAACGCGAGGCGGGTTGAGAGGTGGGTTGAAAGATGCGCGCGTTGTTGCAACGGGTCTGTGAAGCCAGCGTTTCAGTAGACCACCAACAGATTGCTCGAATCG
>QIDL01000210.1 GCA_003228415.1 Gammaproteobacteria bacterium
GCACCGGCGTCCACGACGTAGATGGCTGCACCGGCGACGATGACGGCGACCAGAGATATGACGAATTTCTTCATTCGATCATAGTGACAGACGCTTCACTCGATGCAATTGCCCGACGAAGTGCCGGATGGATTGGCACAGCAAGTATGAGTTGTTGTATAAGGGGCCACGTTTGTCTCAGGAGCGGTAAATGTCACAGCGAATCCTCCCTTTTTTCATCATGTTGATTGCTTTTATGAGCGCGGCTCAGGTGCGGGCGGACCAGTATGCAGATGCAGCCGACCTGTTCCGTAATACTGCTGCGGCCAATCCATTTTTCGAGCACAGCTACGGCTATGCCATCTTTCCGACCGTGGGTAAGGGCGGCTTCATTCTTGCGGGCGGTTATGGTCGGGGCCGGGTTTTCGTAGCCGGAGATCCGGTGGGTGATACCACGTTGACCCAGGCTTCCGTTGGCTTTCAGATCGGCGGTCAGGCCTACACTCAGATCATCTTTTTTCAGGATGAGCGTGCATTCCGGGAATTCGCCCGGGGCGGCTTCGAATTTGGCGGCCAGGTCAACGCGACCGTGATCGTCGCCAATGTCCAGGCTACGGCCAGTACGGCGGGCAGCAGTGCCGGTGCCAGCGGCGGTATCAAGGACGTGGAAGCGGCCTCCGCCGGATACTACAAGGGCATGGCGGTGTTTCTCATCGCCACCGGTGGGCTGATGTTCGAGGCCAGCGTGGGTGGCCAGAAATTCAAGTATCGGCCGATCGCCCAGGGGTTGGAGAGTGGCTAAGAGCCCTCAGCTTTTCGAACCGCAGAAAAGCGCTGTCGCGGAACAAACACGGTGTCGTGTCCGTAGGTCATGACCGTGTTAGATGAAAGTCTACGCGGTAGGACGCCCACTCTCACTCGTTGACCTCTGGAAGGCCCGCCGACTACAGACGATCGATCACCGCGCGAGCAAACTCATCGGTGTTGAGCGTACCGCCAAGGTCGCGGGTTTTCTGGCCGTCCAGGAGAGCCTGGTCGTAAGCGCGTCTGATTCGCTCGGCGGCGCTGCCATAAGCGGGGTCGTCGTTCGCAAGATAGTTCAGCATCATCACCGCGGACATGAGAAGTGCTAAGGGGTTGGCAACGTTTTTCCCGGCAATATCGGGCGCCGAACCATGCACGGCCTCGAAGATGGCTTCGTTCTCGCCGTAGTTGGCGCCGGGGATGACGCCCAGTCCGCCCACGAATCCGGCACAGAGGTCGCTTACCACATCGCCATAAAGGTTTTCGAGTAACAGGATGTCGAACTGGCTCGGATCCTGGACCAGGCGCATGCAACCGGCATCGATAATCACCGTCTCATAGTCGATGTTTGGATACTCTTTCCTATGGACCTGCTCGCTTGAACGCAGAAACAGGCCGTCGGTCATCTTCATGATGTTGGCTTTGTGAAAAACCGTGATGCGGCGGCGCTGGCGCTGGGTGGCGAAACGGAACGCCCAATGGGCGATTCGAAGGCAGCCGTTTTCCGTGGCCACCTTCATGCTCATCACTACCCCGGGGACCACTTCGTTCTCCACTCCACTGTAGAGGCCCTCGGTATTCTCGCGGATGATGATGAGGTCCACGTTCTCATAGCGGGTTTTTACCCCAGCCAGGCTGCGGACCGGGCGAACCGCGGCGTAGAGGTTGAAGCGCTTGCGGAGTTGTACGTTGACCGAGGAAAAGCCATCGCCCACAGGCGTTGTGCAGGGTCCTTTGAGCGCTACCTGGTAGTGCTCGATGGCTTCGATGGTGTCTTCCGGCAAAACGTCGTTGCCGGTCGCCAGCGCAGCAATACCGGCATCTCTGCGTACCCATTCGATTTCAACCGCCGCAGCGTCGAGTACACTCAATACGGCATCCGTGACTTCGGGACCGATGCCGTCGCCGGGGATGAGCACGGCTTTTCGAACCATCATTCCGGGGTGACCTCGCAAAGAAACTGTGTAAGCCTAACATGGTGGGAGTGTGTAGATGACTCAGGAGATGCGCTGGATAGATCCTCATGCAGGGTTCGAGTATCAGATAGATACGGTGAGCATCGATGACGATTATCAGTCGGAAAAGTTACAGGCTTGCGGGCTGGACCCTGCTCTGTTCGGCCACTCGGTCGATCCGTCTTTCTATATCGGTCTAGGATCAACGAGCGGACTGACGGCCCTCAATCCTCTTCGATCGCGCCGTAGATGATATTTTTCAACTGGCCGCGAAAGTTGAAAGTCGCCGAAGGCATGAGTTGGGTCATGAAAACCACCACCAGATCTTCTTTCGGATCGACCCAGAAAATGGTGGATGCCGCCCCGCCCCAGTAGTAGTCGCCCTTACCCATCGCCCCGGTGGCGACTTCGTCCAGTGACATCGCGAAACCAAGGCCGAAACCAACCCCGTCGTACGCGGTTTCGGAGAACGCGCCGACGGCCATGGTGGACAGGTCGCCGCCGCTCAAGTGATTTCTGGTCATCAGATCCAGGGTTCGCGAGCCAATGACCCGCTCGCCGTCGAGCTTGCCGCGACTGCGCAACATCTCGCCGAAGCGTAGATAGTCGGCGGTGGTACCCGTCAGGCCGCCACCCCCGGAAAAAAAGCTCGGTTTTTCGAGATAAACGCTCTTGTGCGGATCGTCCAGTAGTTTCAACGACTTGTCCGGCGCCCTTTCATAGTTAGCCGTAAAACGATCCAACCTGGATCTGTCCACATGGAACGCCGTATCGGTCATGCCGAGCGGTTGAAAAATATTGTCTTCGAAGTATTCGTCGAGCGGCTTGTCAGACATTGCTTCCACCAGATGGCCGCAGACATCGGTGGCATAGGAGTACATCCAGTGTTCTCCTGGTGAGAAGTGCAGAGGTACGTTGGAAAGTTTGTCGACAAAACTCTGCAGAGTTTCGCCTTGATCACGGCGGACGCGGTGGGCTCGATAGAGCTTGTCGACGGGATGTGCGGTGGCACCGTAGGAAAGCCCTGCGGTGTGGCTGAGTATATGACGAAAAGTCATCGGTGTTGCCGGTGCGCGCAACTCCATATGTTCGCCTTCGCCGGTGACGTAGACCTTTTGATCGCGCCAGGCCGGGATCACTCGATGTATCGGATCATTGAGCTGAAACATACCCTGTTCGTAGAGTTGCATGAGGGCGATGGAAGTGATGGGTTTGCTCATCGAGTAGATGCGGAATATGGCATCGTCCGCCATGGGCTTGTCACGCTCGAGATCCATATGACCGAGGCTCGAGAAGTAGGCCAGTTGCCCGTGTCGGGATACGGCTACCTGACAACCGGCGATTTTTTGCGGCTCGATGTAGTTTCGGTTCAGATGGTCGGTGATGCGCTCGAGGCGCGCTGCGTTGAACCCCGCTGCTTCTGGTGTGGTATCCATCGGTTTTTCCTTCTTCTAACGGCCACCATGGTAGCAGCGACGTACCAGCTCCGTTACTGTTGGCTGCGCCTGATTTTGCCAACGCCGCCAGTTTCTCTACAGTAAAGGATCGGGAGGGAGCACCATGAATTTGGTCGCGACAGCAACCGGCGGGTCGATGACGCTGGCGGACATCAAGGTGCTGGACGTGGGCCTGCGCTGTTCTACGGCCTGGTGTACACGCCTGCTCGCGGACTACGGCGCCGAAGTGATCGCCATCGAGCCGCAAGGTGGACATCCGATTCGCCAGGACCCACCGTTCGATGCAGATGGGTTGAGCGTTGCAGCGCGTTACCTGCTGGCGAACAAAACGCTTGCTCCGTTGGGTCAGGTAGAACTGCTGGGTGCGGATGCCCACGTTATCGTCACCGATTCGCTGCCCGGGCAGCGTTTCGATCCCGTTGAGCTGCTCGCGCTTAATCCCCAGGCATTGATCTGCGCACTGACCCCCTATGGCCAGTACGGTGAGCGTGCCGAGTTGCCGGGTTCCGAATTGACGGTGGCCGCCTTGTCTGGCTGGATCAGCGTTAACGGGCATCAGGGTCGCATGCCGCTGAAATCCAGCGGTTATCAGGCGGCCTATCAAGCGGGAACCTTTGCCTACGGCTGCATTGTCAGCGCGCTGATCGAGCAACTGGCCAACGCGGAGTGTGGCCAGATCATCGATATCGCCGAGCTGGAAGTGCTGGTTTCCACCTTCTCCCCGGCACCCCTGCGCTATCAGTACTCGGGGTTTGTCTGGCCGCGGAAACAACCGCATGACGTGAATGACGGGCCGGTCGAAGTTGCAGATGGGTATTTCGCCTTGACGATTTCGCGACCGGCGTTCTGGATCAAGGCCATGCGGCTGCTGGGGCTGCCGGACCTGGCCGAGGACGAGGAGCTGCAACAGGCGGGGCTCAGACCGAAACTCAAGGAGCGCTTCGTGGCCCGGATGAGCGAGGCGATGTCCCGTTGGACGCGAATGGATCTATTCGATGCGCTGGCGGCCGAGCGGGTGATTGCCGGTCCGGTGCTGCGGATGGATGAGCTGGCCGAAAACCCGCATTTCGAAGCGCGTGATTTCTTCCAGACTGCGCCATCCGGCGTACGTTATCCAGGGCCTTTCGCGCGTATGGGACGCAGCGGCTGGGAGATCCGTCGTGAGCTGACGGATCGGCTTCGGTCGGCGACCGCATTCCGCTCAAGTACGCCTGTTGCAGTGGATCCTGTTCGAGCCGGTGGCCGGGGAGCCGGCCCGCTCAACGGCTTTCGGGGTCTGGTGCTCACCCAGGCCTGGGCGGGTACCTACGCCACCGAACTGCTGGCTCTGCTGGGTGCCGAGGTCATTCAACTCGAGGTCCGCAAACGCCTCGACAGTTGGCGCGGCACCTATCAGAACCCGATACCGAAAGGGCTCCAGGACCTGCCCGGTGCCGAGCACGCCTGGAACGTCAGCCCGCTGTATAACTCGGTGAATCTCAACAAGCAGTGCATTACGGTAGATCTCGATACCGAACAGGGTGTGCTGCTTTTCAAGGAACTCCTGGCCCAGGCGGACTTCGTGGCGGAGAACTTTTCGCCGCGAGTCATGGGTAAGCTCGGTCTCGACTTCGATACCCTCACTTCGATCAAACCGGACCTGGTGATGGCCAGCCTTTCGGCATACGGCGCGACCGGACCCTGGGCCAGCGTGCCGGGCATCGGTGGCACCATCGAACCTTCATCCGGGATGTCGGCCCTGCTGGGTTACGAAGGAGAAGAACCGCTCAATTCCGGGCAGATGTATCCGGATCCGGTAGCCGGGCTATGCGGCTTCTCCGCTATCGCTCTGGCGCTGCTGCATCGAGATCGTACAGGCGCAGGTCAGTTCATCGATCTCTCGATGCAGGAGGCCAACTTCACCTTTATCGGCGATGCCTGGCTGGAATACGAACTGACCGGTGAGGTGCGCGGACCCCAGGGTAATCGTCATCCTCGCCATGCGCCTCATGGTGTCTATCCGACCGTCGGCGACGATCAATGGATTGCCATCAGCGTCGAAAGCGATCAACAGTGGCAGTTCGTAGTGGACGTTCTCGGGCTCGAGCTTGATCGGGAGCTGAGCCAGCCGCTGCGCTATGTCCAACGACGGCTGCTGGACGAGCGCCTGGGTCGAGCGACGCAAATGCGGGACAAGCAGCAGTTGGCAGAGCAGCTCACCGATGGCGGCGTCGCCGCTGCGGCTGTGCATGACGCCCGCGAGGTGGCGGAGGATCTTCTCTTGCGCAATCGCGGTCACATGGTTCAGGTGATACACCCGGAAGCCGGCAGTCACTGGCAGTCGGGTCTGCCTGCGATTCTCTCCAGGACGCCCGGTGGGGTGACGGCGGCAGCGCCGGTGCAGGGCCAGCATTCCTGGTCGGTATTCTCGCGCCTGTTGGGTATGAATGCGGATGAGTACCAACGCCTGGCCGCTGCGGAAATCAGCGGGCGTGGTGCGGTGGCGAGTAGTACGGTGGCAAATCAGGCTTGAGTGGACGAGGAGTAGACATGGCGAACTACGAATACATTGATGTCGGGCTGGCCGATGGGGTTTTGAGGATCACCACCAACCGGCCCCAGGTTCGCAACGCTCAATCGCGCCGCTTGCTCGAGGAGCTTGATGACGCGTTTGCCAACGCGGGAGCGAACGAAGCGGTCAAGGTCATCGCCCTGTTCGCTGCTGGGGATCATTTTTCCGGGGGCCACGATCTCGGCTCCGAAGAGGAATTGGCAGATCGGCAACAGCGGCCGCTGCAGAAGGGTTTACGTGGACGATTCGAACATTCCCGGGAGAACTTCGTCGAAAAAACCCTGCGCTGGCGCAACGTGCCGAAACCTACCATCGCCAGTGTGCAGGGATATTGCATCTTTGCAGGTTGGATGGTGGCCTCCGCCATGGACATCATCTACGCCGCCGATGACGCCATGTTTCTTGGCACCAACTTTCAGTACTTCAGCATTCCCTGGGATGTGCACCCGCGCAAAGCCAAGGAGCTGCTCTATGAGAGCCGCTTCATCGATGCTGAGGAAGCCTGCGCGCTGGGGCTGGTGAATCGAGTGTTCCCCCGGGAAGGTCTCGAAGCGGCGACACTCGAGTATGCGGAACGAATTGCCCTGAACGATCCCTTTCAACTCAGAATGATGAAGATGGCGGTCAATCAGATGCAGGACGGTCAGGGCTTCGCGAGTCATATCACCACCGCCCACGCGATGCACATGATCTCCTCGGAAGGGGAAAGGGATCCTGAATTCGCGTTGCAAGTCCCCAAAGGTGCTCGACGGCCGATGGTGGAACGGGCCTTCGAGAACTATCAGGCCCGCAAGATGCGTGACTCGAAGGGTGAATGATTGCGCGGCGATGCCCGAAGCGGCCGGTTCTCTTCTCTTAAGTGGCTCTTAAGTGGCGAGATGGCCTACCTCCAGCTGCCGCCTTTGAGATAAGCCTCACCCGTCGGCGGTCGATCCGCTAATCGAACTGCTGCTCGCGACTGCCGATCTCTGCATACACCGAGCTTTCACCGTTCTCCGAGAGTAACAATATCTGGTAGGGGGTAAACTTCCCGCCCATTTCCATTCCTGGAGTACCTAGCGGCATACCGGGCACAGCGAGCCCGATCGCGCCAGCCGGTTTTTCAGCGAGAAATTGCTTTATGTACTTTTGCGGTACATGACCTTCGAATACATAACCATCGGGCGACACGGCGGTGTGGCAGGATTGGTACTTCGGTGCGATGCGATACTGATCCTTGATCTGGGAAAAATTTGGCGGGTGGTGTATGGCGACATCGAAGGTGTCTGAATCGAGATGCTCGAGCCATCCCTCGCAACAACCACAGGTCGGGGATTTATAGACATCCAGCTTGGTCATTATCTTCGACGATGTCGAATCGCCGGTCATCGCGTTCGGCCCGCCCATCCTGGGCGTGTCCACCTTGGGCGCGTCCAAAGCGGACGCGCCTTCACCGGAAGTGTCAGATCCGGAACTGCAACCGGCGAGTGCCAATAACAGGATCCAACCGGCCAGAGTGAATAGCATTCTCGGGACAGGCATTTTGTTTGTCATATCGATTGTTCTCGGTCAGTGGACGGCATGGTCGTTTGGTAAACCGTCTGGTTATAGTCATTTTCGACGTTACAACTCTAATGCAGCATATAGGTCAAGTACACGGGATCCCACAGCGGTTTGATAGCGGTCTTGCAAGGAGTTACGGCACGGCCGACTTCGGGAAGCGACCCATTAGCTCCTTCACTGCCTGCTGCAAGGCTGCCCCGTGCATCTCGGGAGAGTGAGAGTGTTCCAACACCTTGTGTCCCATGGCATGCCAGATCGGCTCTTTGCGTGGACTGAATGCACCTATGTGCAGGACCCCCTCGGTGAGGAAGGTAATCTCCGCGGTCGGTGACAGATGCTCCAGATTTTTTGCAGACCGGCCCGCGGGAAGCCGCCAGAGCAGTCCGTATGATATAGTTTCATCCTCCGGATCGGTGGTGTTGAATGCCGGGAAAGCTTCGACTTTTTCGTTTACTGTCAGCTGGATTGAGAGAATCATCGCAGCGTTGTCCCCGTTGGACCGTGTGTATCCTCTCGACTCCAACGCGCTGTCGACGCTCTGCCGGATCAGAGCGTTGAAGGAGGTGTCGACACTTTCTTCGGACTTCTTCTCATACAACATCGTTTCGTCCCAACGATAGGTTGCATATTGTGATGGCGTATCCAAGCCCTCGAAGCGCTCTTCACGAATATGCAGATCCGGGACACAGGCTGCCAGCACAGCGACCAGCGGCCAGACGAACCCCCACGGGAGGCGCCTTGCGGCGGCCCGGCTGGTGCGCGAATTTGCCCAGCGTGGCTCCATCACTCGACTCTGAAGACGTTCATCCGACGATTCTTCATCCAACACCCCACTAGTTTACGCTATCCCGTAAGCGATCATCGCATCGGCTACCCGCACGAATCCGGCAATATTCGCACCTTTCACATAGTCCACCTGTCCTTGTTGCCCGTCACCATATTCCACACACTGCGCATGTATATCCGACATGATCCGCCGCAACCGCGAGTCGATCTCCTGTCGAGACCATGGCATGCGTATCGCATTCTGACTCTGCTCCAGTCCCGAAACGGTAACGCCTCCAGCGTTGGCCGCCTTCCCAGGCGCGAACAAAACGTCATTTTCACGGAAGATCGCCAGGGCTGCGGGCCCGGTCGGCATGTTCGCCCCTTCTGCGACGAGGTGCACACCGTTGCCTACCAGCGCTCTCGCGTCATCCTCATCTATCTCATTCTGGGTTGCGCACGGCAAGGCGAGATCGCATGCGATGGACCATGGCTTGGCTCCCTCCAGATACCGGGCCTCCGGATATCGCTCAACATACTCACCGATCCGCCCGCGGTGACCGAGTTTGAGTGTCTTGATCCACTCCAGTTTTTCGTGATCAATGCCCGCAGGGTCGAAAATACTTCCACCGGAATCCGACAGCGTCAATAAGATGGCACCGGATTCAATCAGTTTTTCCGACGCAAAGAGCGCAACATTTCCAGATCCCGACACGGTCACCCGTTTGCCGGTGAGGCTCCCGCCGAAGGCCTCGAGCATGTTCTGGACAAAATAGATCAGGCCATATCCGGTTGCTTCCATGCGGATGGGGCTGCCGCCATAGGCCAGACCCTTACCTGTCAACACGCCATTGAAGCGATTCTTGAGCCGTTTGTATTGACCGAACAGATAACTGATCTCGCGCTCGCCAACACCGATATCACCCGCTGGCACGTCTGTATCCTCTCCAATGTGCCGCGACAGCTCGATCATCATGGATTGGCAGAAGCGCATGACCTCGCGACTCGAACGCCCCTTGGGGTTGAAATTGGAGCCGCCCTTAGCACCCCCCATAGGCAGCCCGGTCAGGGCGTTTTTGAAGACCTGCTCAAAGCCGAGAAACTTCAAGACGCTTTGCGTTACGTTCGGATGAAAGCGCAATCCGCCCTTGTAGGGACCAATAGCGTTGTTGAACTGCACTCGCCAGGCTCTGTTGCAACAGATCTCGCCAGCGTCGTTCTCCCAGCAGACCCTGAAAATCACGATCCGGTCCGGCTCCGTTAACCGCTCCATGATGTGTTCCGAGCGGTAACTCGGATGTTCTGCCATAAACGGAATGACCGACTCGGCAAATTCTCTGACTGCCTGATGGAATTCGAACTCTGCCGGATTCCGGTCGACCACGCCCTGCACAAACTGATCCACCATCGAGTTGTTCATATTTCCAATCCGCTGGTTCTACCTGAATTCGAAATCGGCTCTAAACTGATCGCCACAACGAGATGCCATAATCTGGTTTCATCACACGCCGCGATGCCTCACTCTAAAAGGTGTGCGTGACGTACAAGTCAATCACTTGATGATCCGAAACCGCCTGATCGATGCGCACGTCTGGTGTGACGGGATCTATCGCGTGCTGACAGAATCTACGGGCTGCTACTTTTTTTTCGAGGTACTATTCCCTTACTGAGCAGCCACCAGGACTGCAGCGCACGGAACTGGTGTACGGTACACAGATGAACGCATCTTTCACCCGCCGCGAAGAAAGGCAGCCGCTCCTGATGAAATACGGCTTACATTCAGCAATCCTTTTACTTGCCGGTTTTGCTCTGGCGTCCATCTGCTGGGCAGGGGAGAAACAACTTCTCTGGGGGGACACACACCTGCACACGTCCTACTCGTTCGATGCGTTTCTGAACAACAATCTCACAGCCGATCCGGATACCGCCTATCGCTGGGCGAAAGGGCTGCCCGTGGTGCACCCCTACAATCGAACACGCGTGCAACTCCAGACACCGCTGGATTTTCTCGTGGTGTCGGACCACGCCGAGTTGCTAGGAGCGCTTCCAGACATTTACTACAATGGCATTTCCCAGGCAGACGCGGGAGTGATCGATGAGTTGCTCAACTGGTACAGAACACGAACGATACGCAATGCCATTGACGCAGAGGAAGGCCAGATTCTGTTTGCTGGTGCGCTGCCGGTATCGGAAGATCCACGGCAGGCCGCAGCAAGCTGGCGTGAGGTCGCGGGAAATGCTTTTTCCGTGAGTGACAATATTGTCGCTCAGACCTGGGCGCGTTCGACGAAAATCTCTGATTCACACTACGTTCCCGGCGAATTCACCACCTTTATCGGCTGGGAATGGAGTTCTACCCCCGGAGGGGCGAACCTGCATCGGGTTGTGTTCACCACGGCTGACGCGGACATCGCGCGGAGTTTTCTACCCTTTGGCAGCACGGACAGTCCTTATCCAGAAGATCTCTGGCGCTGGGTCGAAGCTACCCAAGAGGATACCGGGGCGGCGTTCATGGTGATTCCCCACAACTCGAATATCTCGAAAGGAATGATGTTTGCTGACAATACGCTGCGGGGCGAGGCCTTCACACCGGAGTATGCCGCTCTGCGCGGCAAGTGGGAACGCGTGGTAGAGGTGACACAGATCAAGGGGGATTCCGAAACTCATCCCGACCTTTCTCCAGATGATGCATTTGCCGATTTCGAGCTTTATCCCTTCTACATCCAGCAGACTCCAGCACCCTACCAGCCGCAGAAAGGAGACTATATCCGTTCAGCATTGAAAACCGGATTGTCGCTCGGCCGGAGTCTGGGTGTTAATCCTTTCCGTTTCGGGCTCATCGGCTCCACCGATGCACACACGGGTCTGTCTTCGGCCGAAGAACCGAATTTCTGGGGGAAAATGGCTACCGACTCCATACCGGAGAACAAGGCGAGCAAAATGATCTCAGGCGGGCCGACGGGCTGGACCATGTCGGCCCAGGGACTGGCGGCAGTCTGGGCGCAGGAAAATACTCGAGAATCGATCATGGCCGCTTTCAAACGGCGCGAAGTATACGCCACCACAGGACCGCGGATTCGAGTCCAGGTGTTTGCCGGATCCGATTTTACCGAGGACGATCTGCTTGCAGAGGAACTCGGTGCGGTGGGTGCCGCAAAAGGGGTGCCCATGGGCAGTGATCTCGAGGCCGATGGCTCGCCCGCGTTCCTGGTTTTTGCGGAGAAAGATCCCAACGGCGCCAATCTGGATCGTATCCAGAT
>QIDL01000004.1 GCA_003228415.1 Gammaproteobacteria bacterium
CTCACCGACGCCACCAAGACCAAGCACGGCAATTTTTGAGATCTTTTCATCACTCATCAGTTAAGCCTCGAAGTTGATACCTTGCGCCAGCGGCAGCTCATCGGAATAGTTTACCGTCACGGTCTGGCGGCGCATGTACGCTTTCCAGGCGTCCGAACCGGACTCGCGACCACCTCCCGTTTCCTTCTCTCCACCAAACGCACCGCCGATCTCAGCGCCAGAAGGGCCGATGTTGACGTTGGCAATTCCACAATCCGAGCCTTGGCAGGACAGGAAGAACTCCGCCTCCTTGAGATCATTGGAGAACACACAGGACGATAATCCCTGAGGTACCGCGTTGTGCATCTCCAGCGCCTGAGCATAATCCGCATACTTCATCGCATAGAGGATTGGTGCAAAGGTTTCCGAGCGCACCACGCTTGTCTGTTCAGGCATCTCCACAATTGCCGGGCGAACATAGAAACCACCCGGAAACTCTTTCGCCAGAACCCGCTCACCACCAGCAATCGCACCACCTTCTTCAGAGGCTCGTTGCAGCGCCTTCTGCATTCCCTCGAACGCATTCTGATCGATCAGCGGCCCAACCAATACCCCGTCGTCCAGAGGACTGCCGATCGACAGCTTCTGATAAACCTTTTTCAGTTGGGGCAACAGATTATCCCACACACTCTCGTGGACGATGATTCGTCTCAGAGAGGTACATCGTTGACCGGCAGTGCCTACCGCAGAGAACGTAATAGCCCTGAGCGCGAGGTCGAGATCTGCCGAAGACGCAACAATCATGGCATTGTTGCCACCCAGTTCGAGGATGCAACGACCGAAGCGCGCGGCAACTATCGGCGAGACCCGTCGTCCCATTGCCGTTGACCCTGTAGCAGACAGGATGGGAACAGAGTCGCTGGCTGCCAGAGTTGCTCCGACCGAGGCACCACCAATCAGCACCTGATTGAGATCATCGGGCGCTTCTGGAAATCCGGCAGCCACCTCATCGAAGATTTTTTGCACCGCCAACGCGGTCAGCGGAGTCTTTTCTGATGGCTTCCAGATGACCGAATTTCCACAAACCCATGCAAGTGCTGCATTCCAGGCCCACACCGCAACCGGGAAATTGAAAGCCGTAATCACTCCACAGATGCCCAGGGGGTGCCAGAGTTCGCGCATCGTATGGCCGGGCCGCTCCGAGGGTAATGTCAGTCCATAGAGCTGGCGCGACAGACCCACCGCTAAGTCGCAGATATCGATCATCTCCTGCACTTCACCCAGGCCTTCGGCGAGGATCTTGCCGCATTCCGCCGAAACCAACCGGGCGAGCGCCACTTTCCGGGCTCTGAGCTCGTTACCGATGAGCCGGACGAACTCTCCGCGCCGAGGTGCGGGAACCGTGCGCCAAAGGTCGAAGGCGGCCTGGCTGCGACCGATCATGTCTGCCACATCCGCCTCGCCATGAATGGCGATCCGACCCATCTCCTGGCCGTCGATGGGTGAGTGTACGGTCAGATCACCGCTTCCGAGTTCCTCTCTCGACAGCCCCGCCGCATCCGTAACATCCTTGTGTGTCATGTCGACTACCTGAGTATTACCAAGGCGCCGATTCTACGCTGCGACGGTACCAACCGCGATTGCCCGTTGCGACGCCACCCCCATGGAAAGCAGAAACGGGTCCTGCTCCTGACGTTTCAGCCAGTCGGACTTGGTGGAGATTCCCAGCCATCGATTGGCCATCAGTTGCTGTAACACCGGCGCCCCCAGGGTTGTGCCAGGGCCGAGCAGGATCAACCGTTCGGGCGCGAATTCCTTGATCGCCACATCGATGGCGCAGGAGAAATCGTAGCGGTTGCTGACCTGGTGGCCGAGCGTATAGTCGCGCAACTCACCCAGGTCACACCAGCGCTGCCAGATCCTGCCCCGACCATCGATGAGCGGCAATTCCGGCGGGCTGAAAATATCGATCGGCAGCAGCTTGAATGCAGCACTGCTGATGGGTGCAAGTAACGGCGTATGAAATGCTGCGTGGTTCGCCAGCCGCATGGGAAAGTGCGACTGTACGACCGGCAATCCGGCTTCGGCTTTCGCAACAGCCTGCTCGGTACCCGCCAGGACGACCGAGCCGCCAAGATCGATGGAGATCCAGAGATCTCCATCGGCGTCCGCGAGCAGCGAATCGACTCGCTGGCGCAGTTCTTCCGAATCATTCCAATCCGCATCAACACGCGGGTAGATGAGCTGACCGCCTTGTCCATGCTCATCCATCAGCGCTGCCATACCAAGCACCAGTTCGACACCTGTGCCCTGCAACTCCGTGCCGCCCCCAGCGGCAAGCGCCAGATACCAACCCATGGAGTTGCCGGTCAGCGCCACCACATCAAATTTTTCACGATCGATGGCAAGAAAATCTGCCATCGCAGAGCAGTAGATCAGACTGGCCGCATTGACTCCCTTGCCGTGGGTGGTGAGCGAAAATCGTGCGGCACCGTCCAACGCACCCACCGTCGGCAGATCGTTCCTGCCGCGCCAATCATCGACGGCTCGAGCCACTTCTCCTCCACCGCCATGCAAGCGGCTCAGATAGCCCAACTCCGCGGCGTTATAAGTACCTCGCCCGGGTGCGATGACTACCGCCGTCTCACGCGCCATCCCGACCTTCCAACAATTCCTGTGCGTTGTTCACGATGCTTTCGATGCTGGGTAGTACCTGGTAGGCCGCCTGACCCAGAGGTATGAAGCTATCCTCGGCGCAATGTCGGGCCAGAGGTTCAGCAAAGCCCTCTTCCACCAGCCGCGCCAGCAGTTCTTCGCTCAACGAACCCGTGCGCCGACACTCATCGACGATCAGCAGGCATCGCGCGGGTTCAATCGCCGCCTTGATGACGGCCATGTCGAGCGGCTTCAACCAGCGCAGGTCGATGAGTCTGGCACTGGTTCCTTGTTTCTGCAGGCGTTTGATGGCTTGTCGGGACAGATGCGCACCATTGCCGTAGGTCAATATCGCCACATCGACCAGGTCCTTCGGCCCTTCAATCCCGAGATCAAAGAGTCCCAGTTCCCCATCGATCGACCGATAGCTGAAACACAGGGCGCCGTCACCGTCGGCGTGCAGGTCTTTGACATTGTAGAGCGCGATCGGCTCGAGAAAGATCACCACCCTGCCCTGCTCCCGGGCCAGCCGGTAACAGCCTCTGAGCATCCGCACCGCATCGTCGCCACGGGACGGACACGCCAGGATCAGACCCGGAATGTCGCGGAAAACTCCGATCGCGTTGTCGTTGTGGAAATGGCCGCCGAACCCGCGTTGGTACGCCAGACCGGCAATTCTGATCACCATGGGATTCGCCGCCTTGCCATCGGAGAAGAATGGCAACGTCGATGCTTCACCACGGATCTGATCCTCCGCATTGTGCACATACGCAAGAAACTGAATCTCCGGTATGGGCACGAAGCCGTTTTGCGCCATGCCGATGGCGAGTCCCAGAATGGATTGCTCGTCGAGATGAGTGTCGAACACCCGGCGTGGTCCGAACTCGGTCTGCAGCCGCGTTGTGGCACCGTATACACCACCCTTTTTTCCCACATCCTCGCCGAAGATCAGCGCCCTCGGGTCGTCGGCTAGAATGCCAGCCAGGGTCAGCGAGATCAGCCGCGACAGATGCTGAGGCTGTTCTACGGCCCGCCTGTCCACCGCTGCGGTGGGAGTGCGCCACTCGAGGGTCGATTTCAACTCCGGGTATCTGGCCGACTCGGCAGGAACGATGGCACGCATCACCTCCTCAGTACTGGATAGTTTCGGGCGCTGAGAAGCAAGTTCTGTGACCCGCGCCACGCGCGCTTCGATTTGAAGATCGAGTTCCAGCACATCGGCAAAACCGAGCACGCCTTCGTCGATCAGCGACCTGGCGGTCTTCAACAGCGGATCCTGCGCCTCTGCTGCTGCGATCGCGGCGGCACTTCGATAGGCGGCTTCCACGTCAGAACCGGCATGGCCCATGAGCCGGACGGTAGTGAGATGCAGAAACACGACTCGCTTCTGCCGACGCGCCACCTGCTCGGCCTCCCGGGCTGCAGCCACCACCTCGAGCAGCTCGGTGCCATCCGCGCGCAGATAGTGAAGACCCGCACGATTTGCATAGGTCTGCGCCACCCAATCGGTCGGGCTCGGTACAGAGATGCCGATGCCGTTGTCCTCACAGACGAAAACCAACGGCAGCGGCAGACCCCTGAAAGCGGTCAACGCGGCACCATTCAGGGCACCCAAAGCAGTGGAATGATTGGCGCTGGCGTCTCCAAAGCTCACCAGAGCCACAGAATCGTGAGGGAGCACGGTAAAGTCGGCCTGTAAGGCCTTCGCCAGCGCAATGGAGTACCCGGCACCGACCGCTTTTGGTAGATGTGAGGCGATGGTGCTGGTCTGGGGTGGTACCAGGAGATCATGCGAGCCAAGCACCTTGTGGCGTCCGCCGGAAACAGGATCCTCGCGACTGGCAACGAAGGACAGCGCCATATCCCATAGCGGCGTCGACCCCGGGCGCTTGCGCTGCCGTTCGATCAGGAAGGCGCCGGACCGGTAGTGAAGAAAGGCTATGTCATCGGTCCTGAATACGTTGGCTATTCCGGCGTTACCTTCGTGACCCGCCGAACCGATGGAGTAGAATCCTTTGCCTGCCGCGCCCAGCCGACGCGCCGCGTAATCCAGATGCCGGCTCATGAGCTGGCTTTCGAAAATTCCAAGGAGGTCTGAGCGGGTCAACCCGACCGAAGCTGCCGTATGGTTGTGACTCGGCACCGGCAGATCCCGAGCAGCAAGGCGCCGTCGGAAATTCTTGCTCAGTCGTTCGTGGGGGGCTTCGCTCATTCGAGCCCTGCTCTGTCGTATCGTTCATTCATGAAATCGATCCCGCCTGTCCATTGCCAGATAAGATTCAGCAACGGCGTCACCAGATCGATACCCGCTGCTCCGGCGCCAGATACAACGCAGCATCCTTCCCTACATCGAACGCTTCATACCAGGCGTCGACGTTGCGAACCACACCATTGGTTCTATAAGGCGCAGGTGAATGAGGATCGGCCTTGAGCCGGGCCAGCAGAGACTCCTCACGAATTTTTGACCTCCATACCTGCGCGTATGCGATGAAAAATCGTTGGTCTCCGGTCAGCCCGTTGATTACCGGCGCTTCCTCACCCCCCAGGTTCAGCCGATACGCGTGATAGGCGATACTGATGCCGCCCAGGTCGCCGATATTTTCGCCGAGCGTAAAAGCGCCGTCGATGAAGGTTCCCGGGACGGCTTCATAGGCCGAGTACTGATCTGCAAGCATCCCAGCTCGCTCTTCGAATCGAGACCGATCCGCGTCCGTCCACCAGTTTCTCTGCACGCCACCGCCATCCGATTTCGATCCTTGATCATCGAATCCATGACCCATCTCATGCCCGATAAATGCGCCAATGGCACCGTAGTTCACCGCCGCGTCTGCATTCCGGTTAAAAAAAGGCGGTTCCAGTATTCCTGCTGGAAAGGTGATGGCGTTGAATTGCGAGTTGTAGAAGGCGTTTACCGTCTGCGCCGTCGAAAACCACTCATTGCGATCTGTGGGTTCTGACAGACGCGCCAACGCATCCTGCTCATAAAAAGTCCTGAGCCGTCTGACGTTCTCCATCAAATTGCCGCGCTCAATCGAAATGCTGTCGTAGTTCCGCCACCGATCCGGATAGCCGACCTTCGGCAAAAATGCTTCGAGCTTGTCAAAGGCGCGCGCTTTGGTCTCTTCCCCCATCCAGTCCAGTGCGCCGATGCGTCCCTTAAGCGCCGCACGCATGTTTTCCACCAACTCCATCATCATGACCTTCGACTCGGCAGAAAAGTAACGCGAGACATAGACCTTGCCAATGGCGTCTCCCAGACCCCGCCGGCCGCTCACCAGACCGATCCCCCGTCGCCACCGTTCACGCTGTTGCGGCTGGCCACGCAACACCCGGCCATAGAAATCGAAATTGGCGTCGTCGATCGCACGAGCCAGAAAGGCCGCATTGTTGGCAATCAGGTGGTAGGTGAGATAGGCCTTCCAGGTCTCCAGCGCGGTGTCGTTGATGATCTCTACCAGGGGTGCGACGGTACTCGGGTGGTGGACGTTGAGTTCCTCTGGAACCACCCCGGCCGCTGCAAAGAACGCCCGCCAGGGAAACCCTGGATACTCGACCTCGATCGCCGCCACGGTCCTCAGATTGTATGTGAGATCTCTGTTGCGCCGGTCAACCCGAGGCCATTGAATTTCGGCAATCCGGGTTTCCAGATCCAGTACGGCCGGCGCCAGATCTATCGCGTTCGGATACTCATCAAACTCGAGCATCTTACCGATATGCGCCTGGTACTGATCGCGGATCCCAGCGAACCGCTCGGAATCTTCCAGATAATAGTCCCGATCCGGAAGTCCGGTACCCTGCGCAGAGATCCCAGTGATCCAACGCGCGGGGTTCTTCCTGTCGACTTCGACACCAAACCCGAACGGCGAACTACTCGCCTCACGACTCGAACGCCCGAAGGCCTGCGCCAGCTCGATGTGCGTCTGAATGGACGCAATACCATCGAGTTCCTCACGAATGGGTTCGATTCCCCACTCATCCAGAGCGTCCTGATCCAGAAAACTTGCGAAGTAATCGCCAATTTTCTGCTCGACGCTACCCATTTCGGGCCCAGCGGCCGCCAACTCTTCGATGAGTATCTGCACCCGCTCCTGTGACAGCTCGTACAACTCGTAGAAAATCCCGAAACTCGACTTATCGGCAGGCAGCTCGTAACTATCGAGCCACATGCCATTAGCAAAGCGATAGAAATCGTCTCCTGGAAGAATTTCAAAATTCACCAGATCCAGATTAACCCCCTCGAGAGAAGGTAACTGCCCGGCCTCGACTATCGTCGAATCGGCTTCGAATCCCGGCTCTGGCGTAGAACCTTCACACCCTGACAGGGTTACCCACAACGCCAATGAAATGGCGGAAACCCACCCACCAGGCAATCGCATGAACCAGAATCCTCCTGAGTAAGGCCGTTGGGGAGCCCTATCTTAGCAGCGTTGCCCGACAAGACCCCACCGCGTATCCTCCCTGCCCCATCAGCTCATTGAGATAAAACGACGCCTATGAAGCGGGAAATCATCGCGCGACTGGAGCAGACCAGCCGTGCCGCGGAGCTCGGCGGCGGCGAGCACCGAATTCAGCAACAACACCTCAAGGGCAAGCTCACGGCCCGCGAACGCATCTCACTGCTACTCGACGAAGGCTCATTCGAGGAATGGGATAAGTACGTCGAGCACCGCAGCACCGATTTCGGGATGGAAGAACAGAAAATTCCCAGCGATGGCGTGGTAACGGGCTATGGCTCAATCAACGGCCGCCTGGTCTTCGTATTCAGCCAGGACTTTACGGTATTTGGAGGGGCTCTTTCAGAGGCTAACGCGGAAAAAATCTGCAAGATCATGGATCAGGCCATGAAGGTCGGTGCGCCGGTGATCGGGCTCAACGATTCCGGAGGAGCACGTATTCAGGAAGGCGTCGCATCGCTGGGTGGCTACGCGGAAATATTTCAGCGCAACGTGCTGGCATCCGGAGTGGTGCCGCAGATCAGTCTGGTCATGGGGCCCTGCGCCGGAGGGGCCGTGTACTCACCGGCCATTACCGATTTCATTTTCATGGTGGAGCACTCGTCCTACATGTTCGTCACCGGACCGGACGTGGTGAAGACGGTCACCCACGAAATCGTGACGCCGGAAGAGCTCGGCGGCGCCAGCATCCACACCAGAAAGTCGGGCGTAGCGGATCTGGCTCTGGAAAACGACGTGGAAGCGCTGTTGCAGACTCGCCGCTTCATGGACTTCCTGCCGGCAAATAATCGCGAATTGCCACCGCGATGGCCGACCGAGGACCTGGCTACACGTGAAGAACCCTCCCTGAACACCCTGGTGCCGGCAGATCCTTCCAAACCTTATGACATCAAGGAAGTGATCATCAAAGTTGCCGATGAAAGCGATTTCTTCGAGATTCAGCCGGGTTATGCACCGAATATCGTGGTGGGTTTCATCCGCCTTCAAGGCAGCACCATCGGCGTGATCGCCAATCAGCCCATGGTTCTGGCCGGCTGCCTGGACATCAATGCGTCCAAGAAGGGCGCCCGTTTCGTGCGCTTCTGCGATGCTTTCAACATCCCGGTCCTGACCCTCGTGGACGTGCCCGGATTTCAGCCCGGGACTGTGCAGGAATATGGCGGCATCATAAAAAACGGCGCCAAACTGCTCTATGCCTATGCAGAGTGTACCGTACCGAAAGTTACGCTCATCACTCGCAAGGCTTACGGTGGCGCTTACGACGTCATGGCGTCCAAGCACCTGCGCGGAGACGTCAACTTTGCCTGGCCGAGTGCGGAGATCGCCGTCATGGGCGCGAAGGGTGCGGTTGAGATTATTTTCCGCAAAGACATCGGCGATGCTCAACTGATTGATGCGCGTACCGAAGACTATGAAGCTCGATTTGCCAATCCCTTTATCGCCGCCAGTCGCGGCTACGTCGATGACATATTCATGCCGAAAGAGACACGTCAACGAATCTGCAGGTCTTTTGCGATGCTGCGAGACAAAAAACTCGAGAATCCGTGGCGTAAGCACGGCAACATCCCGCTGTAGGTCTGGCCAGCATGTTCAAGAAAATCCTCATTGCCAATCGGGGTGAAATAGCTTGTCGGATCATCCGAACGGCAAAGCTGATGGGTATCGAAACGGTTGCCATCTACTCGGAAGCCGATACTGGCGCACTGCATGTCCGCATGGCCGACGAAGCCGTCCACGTCGGCGGTTCGGCCTCCAGCGACAGTTATCTGCGAATTGACCGGGTTCTCGCAGCCATCGAGCAAACCGGTGCCGAGGCTGTGCATCCGGGCTACGGCTTCCTCTCGGAAAACGCCGAGTTTGCCGAGGCTCTGGCAGCGGCCGGGGTTGAATTTATCGGCCCGGGAATTCGCGCCATCACCAGCATGGGTGACAAGATCGCCTCGAAACGGCTGGCCGCCGAAGTGGGCGTGAACACGATTCCTGGTTATACCGATGTCATAAAGGATGCCGACCAGGCAATCCAGGTCGCCAGCGAAATCGGTTATCCAGTGATGCTCAAAGCCAGCGCCGGAGGCGGCGGCAAGGGGATGAGGGTGGTCTGGAACGACAGCGAGTGCAGGGACGGATTCGATAGTACCCGTGCAGAGGCAAGATCGAGCTTCGGCGATGATCGAATCTTTGCCGAGAAGTTCATCGAGCAGCCCAGGCACATCGAGATTCAGGTTCTGGCAGACAAGCAGGGTAACGCTATCTACCTCGGCGAGCGGGAGTGCTCGATTCAGCGTCGCCACCAGAAAGTGATCGAGGAAGCCCCTTCACCATTCCTCGATCAGGAAACCCGTCAGGCCATGGGTGAACAGGCAATCAAACTGGCGAGTGCGGTGGACTACTCATCAGCCGGAACCGTGGAGTTCATCGTCGATGCCGAGCGGAACTTCTACTTTCTGGAGATGAACACCCGACTACAGGTCGAGCACCCTGTCACCGAGTTCGTCACAGGCCAGGATCTGGTTGAACACATGATTCGCATCGCCGCCGGTGAGTCCCTGAACTTGAAACAGGAAGATGTGAAGTTGACCGGCTGGGCACTGGAAGCTCGGGTCTACGCGGAAGATCCATTCAGGAATTTCCTACCGTCGATCGGCCGTCTGGTGCGCTACCGGCCACCGCAGCAAAACGACCATGTTCGAGTGGATTCCGGGATCGAGGAAGGCAGCGAGGTATCGATATTCTACGATCCGATGATCGCAAAGCTGGTTACCTACGGAGAATCGAGAGAACAAGCAATCCAACACATGGGCGATGCGCTCGATGCTTACTACATCAGAGGTGTCCATCACAACATCAGCTTCCTGAATGCTCTGATCGCGCACCCCAGGTTCGCCGAAGGTCGACTTTCCACCAATTTCATCGCCGAAGAATATCCGGACGGCTTTCATGCCAGCGACGTTCCGCAGGTCGATCCCATGGTTCCGGTGGCGATTGCTGCGGTAGCCCATCGAATCATCGTCCACCGAGGCTCGCAGATCAGCGGCCAGACCCGCCGTTTCGAACTCTCCGAGCGGGAAGACTGGGTGGTGATCGCCAACAACGTTCACTACCCTGTGGAAGTTGTGGAGGTTGCTCACGGCTTCGAGGTTCAATACGCCGACGCGGTTTATCGCATCACCACCGATTGGACCATTGGCGATCCGGTGTTGGAAGCGGAAGTCAACGGGGTCGCTGTTTCGATGCAGCTCGATCGCCGCGGTGCGGGGTACCAACTCTATCACCGCGGCGCAGCAATCAAGGCGATGGTACTTTCTCCCAGCAGCGCGGAACTCGTTGGGCACATGATCGAACGGGAGCCACCCGATCTCGGCAAGTTCCTGCTCTCTCCCATGCCCGGTCTGCTCATCAGACTATCTGTTGCAGAAGGAGACGAAGTGAAAGCCGGCGAAGAGCTGGCTGCGGTGGAAGCCATGAAGATGGAGAACAGCCTTCGCGCCACCGAAAACGTCGTTGTCGCCAGGATCCTGGTCGCGGAAGGCGACAGCCTCGAAGTCGATCAAGCCATACTGGAGTTCAAGTAGTTCGGTCGCATCCTGTTCACCGGGTTTGGCGTTTCTTTGGTGGCCCTGCACTGGTGTATCGGGTACCCGGAGGATCAACCGCCCAGTCCGGCGCTTCCCCCCAGCCATCCTGAAAAACCAGTTCCTTGAGCGGCCGCCTTCTGACTGGCCCATGGCTGCCCTGAGGACGGCCCATGGTGACGGTCGCAGCGATGAACGCGTCTTCGGGTATGTCGAGCAGTTCGGTGAGTTCTTTCACCACCATGCCGTGGAATCCTGTGATTACGCCGCCATAGCCCAGCGCCCGGGCAGCGAGCATGAGATTCTGGACGGCAGGATAGACAGATGCACCTTCCAGGGGATGCGGTTCCCGGTAGCGCACCATACAGGGCAGAATCAGTGCCGGCGCGGTTTCGAAGTTTTCGACGTAATGATCCATGCTTCGAGCCATCCGCGCCTTGGGGGAGTCGGACGCCACTCCGGACCCCTGGGCATATCCATCGGACTGGCGCTTGGCTGTCCAGTACCGCTTCGCAACCGAGCCGATCAGTTGTTTCGCCTCCACAGCCCTGGGTCCGTCCGTAAGCACCAGGAACCGAAATGGCTGCCGGTTGGAACCACTCGGCGCTCTGGTCGCAGCAAACAGCATGGCCCGAAGAGCGGCAGGCGGGATCGGCTCATCGGTGTAGCGCCGTATCGCGCGGGTCGTGATCAGACCTTCCAGCATCCCCACCTGATCGTCTGGCAGGCCCTGGGTCGCCA
>QIDL01000186.1 GCA_003228415.1 Gammaproteobacteria bacterium
TGGTGCCGAGGAGAGGACTTGAACCTCCACGGGGTTACCCCCACTAGCACCTGAAGCTAGCGTGTCTACCAATTTCACCACCTCGGCGTGGAAGCGATTCGCGCACAAGCCGCGACCGGCAGGGCGCGCAATTTAATAGAAGATCTGCTTTTCTGTCAAACTAGGGTCTGTCGACGGTTAGGAATTCGCTTGAAAGAACTGAACGCAAAATCTCTCATTCGGCTGCTGGCCGAGCAGCCCGAGCCGCAGCGCTGGCGCGATCTGGTGGTTCTGCTGGACCTGTCAGACAGCACCTCCAAACGCGGGGTCAGACAGCTGTTGAAAGGCATGGTGAGAAATGGCGAGCTACAGCAGGATCATCGTGGCGCCTATCTTCTGCCGCGAACCAGGGGTACCCGTACCGGGTTCGTTGAGCGTAGTGGTGCCGGCTTGAGCTTCATGGGCGTGCCCCTGGAGAGGGAGCGGGGCATGGTCCTGCGTCCCGGAGACGAAGTACGTGCGCAAATTATTGGCGAGACAGTTCACGTCCTGGAGGTCCTCACCAGATCTACGGTGCCACTGGTGGGTATCGTCAGGATCCGGGGCCGAAGGCCCTATGTGGATTCATTGAGCCCGGACTACAAGGGTCGAATCACCCTGCTCAATCCCGACGAGGCCGATTCCGATGGAGAATCGGTTGCAGTTGAGGTGACAGGAGAGGAAGGCCGTGCGCTGATTGGCCGAATTGTCGAGCACCTCAACGGCTCGGGTGGCGTTGCTCAGGCAGTAACCACCCTGCTCGCGAGCCATCGGGTGCCAGAGGAGTGGCATCCGGGCGTAGCAGCGCAACTCGACAGGTTACCGAAGAAGGTTCATGCCGGCCGTCATGAGGATCGGCGATCTCTAGTGGACCTGCCGCTGGTGACCATCGACGGTGCGTCGGCGCGGGATTTCGATGATGCGGTGTATGCGGAGCAACGGCGTAGTGGCTGGCGGCTGATCGTCGCCATTGCCGATGTGGCCAATTACGTCAAGGCGGGATCACCCCTGGACCAGTCGGCCTCGGAGCGCGGCAATTCTGTCTACCTGCCGGACCGGGTGATCCCGATGCTGCCGGAAGTACTGTCGAACGGGCTCTGTTCGCTGAATCCGCATGTCCCTCGACTGGCGCTGGTCTGCGACATGCGGGTGTCCGCCACCGGCAAGGTGACTGGTTTCGAGTTTTACGAAGCGCTGATCCAGAGTTGGCAGCGGTTGACCTATGAACGGGTCCAGGAGTTTCTGGACGAGCGGGCACTGGATGTTGAGGCGGCAGTCAGTCGCTCGCTGAACCAGTTATACCGGGTATTTCAAGCGTTGCAGCAGGCTCGCGAGCGTCGCGGTGCGCTCGATTTCGACACCCACGAGGGGCGTCTCGAACTCGAAAACAACCGCGTTAAAGCGATTCATCCGGTGCATCGCCTGGAAGCCCATCGACTCATCGAAGAAGCCATGATCGCGGCCAACGTGTGTGCGGCGGAATTCATCGAGAAAGGCCGTGGGCCGAGTGCCGCACTGTATCGAGTGCATGAGCCGCCCGCGGCGGAAAAGCTCGAACAACTCCGTCAATCATTGGCGCTGGCCGGGGTACGAATTGCCAAGGGAGATCTGACGCCACTGGTCGTGAAGGCCGCATTGGCGCAGTTGGGTGAGCAGAGCAATCGCTGGCTCTACCAGCAGTTGGTACTCAGATCGCTGACTCAGGCCGTGTACACGCCTGAAAACAAAGGCCACTTCGGCCTGGCGCTGAAGAAATACATGCACTTCACCTCGCCCATTCGCCGCTATGCCGACCTGGTCGTGCACCGGACGATCAAGGCGCTGCTTCACGCGGATGATCCCCCGTATGGTGCGGATGAGCTGGCTGCCACGGGTGTCCATATTTCCACCACCGAGCGGCGTGCGGAAAGCGTTGGCTGGGGAGTGGATGCCTGGCTGAAGTGTGAATACATCGCCCACCGAGTCGGGGATGAGTTCGACGGCGTCATCATGGGCGTCACCGACTTCGGACTGTTCGTGGAGCTGAAAGGCTATTACGTGCAGGGTTTGCTGCACGTCTCGGAACTCGGTTCGGACTACTTCAGTTTTCAACAGCCGACCATGAGCCTGGTGGGTGAGCGGTCAGGACGTCAGTTCAGCCTGGGAGACGACCTGAGAGTAGTGCTTCGCGATGCGATCCCGGAACAGGGCAGGCTCGAATTGTTGCTGGAAAAACCGGAGAGACGGAGCGATCGGCCGAAGCGCCGGAGGCGTCGAAGGTGAGTGAGATTTACGGCCTCCACGCCGTCCTCGCGGTGCTGGAGGCGTCGCCGGGCCGGATTCGAGCTCTGCACGTCCAGCGCGGAAAAGGCAGCAGCAGCAAGCAGGCCGTGGTAATTCAGGCCAGAGAAGCCGGTATTCGGGTCAACTTCGTGGATAGAAGCTGGCTCGACCGGAAAGTAGATGGCGCCCATCAGGGGGTGGTGGCCGATTGTCACGACACGCTGCTGGCGGATGAACGAACCCTGGAATCGGTCTGGGGAGACCTGCCGTCCCCGCGGCTCATTCTGGTGCTTGACGGTGTGCAGGATCCGCGCAATCTCGGAGCCTGTCTGAGAAGTGCCAAGGCGGCCGGCGTCCAGGCGGTGTTGCTGCCAAGGCGTAAGAGCGCCCCGGTCAATGCAGTGGCAATCAAAACAGCCGCCGGAGGTGCGGAAGGACTGCTCATCGTTGAGGTCGGCAACCTGGCGAGGCGACTCAAGTGGCTGCAGCAGCAGGGGGTCTGGGTGATCGGTGCGGCTGGCGAGGCCGAGAGCCCGTTCTTCGCCAGCGATTTCAGTGCCGACTCGGCCCTGGTGGTGGGTGGCGAGGAGAAGGGCTTGCGCCGGCTCACCCGGGAATACTGCGATCAGTTGGTGAGTATTCCCATGACCGGTGGCATGGAGAGCCTCAACGTCTCGGTTGCCGCGGGTATTCTGCTGTTCGAGGCGGTCCGGCAACGAGGCTGACTGGTCGACTGGGTGGGAACCGTGAGCCTTGCATCGATGCGCCGGGCTCCCTACAATCCGCATCCCCGAAGCTGGCCCTGTTTGAACGGCCGATCGGGTCCTTGCTTCACGCTACCCTCCCGGGGTGAGCGGAGGCTGAAACCGAAAGGAGCTTTAAGGAGATTTCCCTATGCGACATTATGAAGTCGTATTTCTGGTGCACCCCGATCAGAGCGATCAGGTGCCGGGCATGATTGAGCGCTATCGAAGTCTGATCGAGCGCGGCAGTGGGGTCGTCCATCGCGTGGAAGACTGGGGTCGTCGACAGCTGACCTTCCCCGTCGCCAAGATCCACAAAGCCCACTACATCATGATGAACGTCGAAGTATCGAGCGAAACACTCACCGAACTCGAGAGTGCGTTTCGCTTCAACGATGCGGTCATTCGTAACCTGTTGATTCGCCGTAAAGAAGCGGTGACCGGTAACTCCAGAATCTACGAAGAAGAACTGCGTGAGCAGGAGAAAGACAAAGAGCGCGAACAACGTCGCGAGCAGGAATACGCTGAGCGTCGTGCGCAGCAGGCTGCCGCGGCGGAAAGTGACGACGATGGTGCCACCGAAAAGGCCGAAGAGCCGGTTGCAGCGGATGAACCTTCAGCCGAGGAGGAACAATCATGAGACGCGGTTTTTCCCGAAAGAAATTCAATCGGCTCGGATCGGAAGGTCACGAGATAGACTACAAAAACCTGGATCTGCTTCGGCAGTACATCACCGAAACCGGCAAAATTGTGCCGGCTCGGATTACCGGCGCGTCAGCACGTCAGCAGCGTGAGCTGGCCCAGGAAGTAAAACGGGCCCGTTATCTGGCGCTGCTGCCTTATACCGACCAGCACAAATAACGAGAGGTAGTCATGAACGTCATTTTGTTGGAACCCCTGGGAAGCCTGGGCGATATTGGTGACGAAGTCTCTGTGAAAGCCGGGTTTGCGCGGAACTTCCTGATTCCTCAAGGCAAAGCGGTGCGTGCGTCCGCTGAGAGCCGGAAAGTTTTCGAAGGACGCCGAACGGAGTTCGAGCGAACTGCAAACGAGCAACTGTCTGCCGCGCAGGAACGCGCATCCAAGCTGGAAGGTTTGAGTCTCACGATTGTTGTCAAGGCGGGTGAGGAAGGAAAGCTCTACGGATCTGTAGGCACTCAGGATATTGCGGATAAGATCACCGCCGAGGCTGTCGAGATAGCGAAGAGCGAAGTGCGTCTTCCGGCAGGCGTCATCCGATCCACGGGTGACTTCGAGATCGACATCCAGCTCCACTCGGATGTCACCGTCAGCGTCGCGCTGGCAGTCGTACCGGAGTAACGGCTTACCTCAATTTCGTCGATTTCTGATTTTCCGCTTGCAAAGCCGAGTGGAAAATCAGAGTCTGTTTACCCGCACACCGAGAATGATCGCGATGTCTGAAATCGCCTCTGGGGGAGGGTCCAGCGAGCCGCCAGGCGACGATCAGACCTTCGTTCCCGAATACATGGATCAGGTAATGCAGCCCCTCGAGGAGCCCCTGGTCCGCAGTTCGCGCTCTACCACCAGCGCCATGAAAGTCCCACCTCACTCGATCGATGCCGAGCAGTCGGTGATCGGCGGACTGATGCTCGATAACGATGCCTGGTTCAATGTCGCCGAGATAGTGAGCAGTCAGGACTTTTATCGGGGCCAGCATCAGATCATATTCGAGGCCATGGCCGATCTGGCCACCGAAGATCAGCCGCTCGATGCGATCACGGTTTCGGAACGTCTTCAGTCCAAGGGTATGCTCGAGAAAGCCGGCGGTGTGGCGTACATTGCCGAGCTCAGCGAATCCATCCCCGGCGCCAGTAATGTCGTCGCCTACGGGCACATCGTTCGAGAACATGCCACATTACGGCAGCTTATCGGCGCGGCGAATCGGATCGCCGAGTCGGCTTTCGCCAGGGATGGTCGGGCCAGCGACGAGTTGCTCGATCTGGCGGAGCAGGAAGTGTTCGGGATCTCCGAAGGACGCTTGAAGGGCGGCGGACCGGAATTGGTGTTGCCGCTTTTAAACAAGGCGGTGGAGCGTATAGAGACCCTGTACAAGACCCGCAGCCCTATCACCGGTATCCCGACCGGGTTCGACGATCTGGACAAGAAGACCGCGGGTCTGCAACCGGCAGATCTGGTGATCGTTGCTGGACGCCCCTCCATGGGTAAGACTTCTCTGGCCATGAACATGGCCGAACACGCTGTGATGGAGGGCGAGAATGCGGTACTGGTTTTCAGCATGGAGATGCCGTCTGAGCAGCTTGTTATCAGGATGCTCTCATCGCTCGGCCGCATCGACCAGACGCGCATGCGCACCGGCGATATGCACGAAGACGATTGGCCGCGTTTCACCTCGGCGGTCAGCCAACTCAAGGACAAAAGGCTGTTCATCGATGACACACCCGCGCTGACGCCTAATGATCTGCGCACCCGAGCCCGCCGCGTAGCTCGGGAAACAGGCGGCCTCGGGTTGATTGTGGTGGACTATCTGCAACTGATGCGGGTAGCAGGGACGAAGGAGAATCGTACCAACGAGGTCTCCGAAATCTCGCGGAATCTGAAAGCCATCGCCAAGGAGATGAAGTGCCCGTTGGTCGCGGTATCGCAGCTGAACCGGGGCCTGGAAAGTCGCACAGACAAGCGACCGCTGATGGCGGATTTGCGAGAGTCCGGCGCCATAGAACAGGATGCAGATCTGATCCTGTTCATCTACCGCGATGATGTATACAACTCCGAATCTCCGGATAAGGGTACGGCGGAGATTATCATCGCCAAACAACGTAACGGACCGATCGGCTCACTACGGCTGTCATTCATCGGCAACCTGACGAAATTCGAGAATCTGGCCCCGGAACGCTACCAGGACTTCGCGCCCTTCGATTGAGCGGTGCTTTGGCTAAGTTGGCGAAATCCAAGGTCAAGTCGGCATATGTCTGCAATGACTGCGGCGCGGAGCACCGCCAGTGGCAGGGCCAATGCCTGACCTGTAAGGCCTGGAACTCATTGAGCCGAGTCAGTATCGGACCGGTAGCGGAGCCGGGGATCGGCTATAGCGGTAGTGGTGGAGAGGTCAAGCGGCTCAAGGATGTGGACGCGGACGAAGCGCCGCGGATCGTCACCGGCTTCGGCGAGCTTGATCGGGTCCTCGGTGGCGGTCTGGTTCCTGGCTCCGTGGTGCTGATCGGGGGTGATCCCGGCGCCGGTAAATCCACATTGCTGTTGCAGGTGAGCTGTCGGCTCTCTGGCACCACGGAAACCCTGTACGTCACCGGCGAAGAGTCGCTCCACCAGCTGGCGCTCCGGGCGATCCGTTTGAGCCTGCCGGTAGATGAGTTGCAGGTTGCCTCGGAGACCCGTGCCGAAGTCATCGCCACCCTCATCGAAAATTCCGGGCCGAAGGTGGTGATTCTCGATTCCATCCAGGTGATGCAGTTGCAGTCCGTGGAGAGTACTCCGGGTAGCGTCACCCAGGTTCGCGAAACCGCGGCCTTTTTCACACGTCTCGCTAAACAGACCGGCACGGTCATCATTCTGGTGGGGCATGTCACCAAGGAAGGTAACCTGGCTGGTCCCAAGGTGCTCGAACACATGATCGATTGTTTCATGATGCTCGACTCACCTGCCGGCAGTCGTTATCGAACCCTGCGCGGCCAGAAGAATCGTTTCGGAGCGATCAACGAGCTGGGTGTGTTTGCCATGACCGATCAGGGCATGAAGGAAGTGGCGAACCCATCGGCCATTTTCCTGCAGCGCGGCGATCTGCATTCGCCGGGCAGCGTGGTCACGGTGACATGGGAAGGCACGCGACCGTTGCTGGTGGAGTTACAGGCGCTGGTCGACGAGAGCCAGGGGGGTTATCCAAAACGCATTTCTGTCGGTCTGGATCAACAGCGTCTGGCCATGCACCTGGCGGTGCTGCATCGACATTGCGGCGTCAATCTGAGTGATCAGGATGTCTTCGCCAACGTGGTGGGCGGGGTGCGGATTTCAGAGACCGGCGCCGACCTCGCTGTATTGCTGGCGGTCCTGTCCTCCTATCGGAACAGACCTCTGCCTAAGGAACTCATCGTCTTCGGGGAACTCGGCCTTACCGGTGAAGTGAGACCGGTGGCCAACGGTGAGCAGCGTCTGTCTGAAGCGGGTAAGCACGGTTTCCAGCAAGCCATAGTGCCTTTCGCCAACCGTCCGAAGAAAACCATGAAAGGTATGGTTGTGCATGGGGTGAAGAGCCTGAGTGCGGCGCTGGAGGTTCTGGAAACGCTATAGGTTTTATCAACCTTCTAATCGGAGAACTCGATGAACATGGTTCCGGCAATCGCACACGGCGCACTGCTGTTGTTATTCGCAAGCCCGTTCGCACAGGGGGAGTCCTTGCTCGGCTTTCCCGATGCCCGCGAGCAGCTCGAAAGGGAAGCAGAGTATCGGGCTGCGTTGAGCGCCGAGGATCAGCAGAGCTGGTCGAAAACTCTCACCGCGCAACCGCACCATGCAGGATCGGAATACGGTCGGTTCAACGCGGAATTCATCGCCGAGCGATTTCTAGACTGGGGCTATGACGTCGAAGTCGAGGTGTTTGATATCTTGTTGCCCGTGCCCCTGAAACGTCACCTTTCTCTGGAAAGCCCCACTCGATATACCGCGGTTCTGATGGAAGATGTGGTGGCCGGCGATGTCAGCACCGAAGACCGCGACGAGGTTCTACCTCCTTACAATGCTTTTTCCGTCGATGGCGATGTCACCGCTGAGCTGGTCTTCGTCAACTACGGCATCCCGGAAGACTACGAGTTGCTCGAGCGTTATGGGATCGATGTCACCGGTAAGATCGTCATCGCCAAATACGGAAAGTCCTGGCGCGGTATCAAACCGAAGCTGGCTGCGGAAAAAGGTGCCATCGGCACCATCATCTACTCGGATCCTGCGGATGATGGTTTTTCCCGGGGCGATGTCTATCCCGAAGGCGCCTTCAAAAATGCCAGCGGAGTGCAGCGTGGATCCGTGATGGATATGCCGCTCTATCCTGGCGACGTGCTCACCCCGGGAAAGCCCGCCATCAAAGGCACTCGTCGCCTGTCGAGAAACAAGGCTCCCACCATCACCAGAATTCCGGTACTGCCGATTTCTTACAAGGATGCGCAGCCGCTGCTGAGAGCACTTGGCGGCGAGGTTGTCCCATTGGAGTGGCAGGGCGCGTTACCTTTGACTTATCACCTCGGTCCGGGTCCTGCCCGGGTGCGTCTGGCGCTCGAGTTCGACTGGCAGCGAATTACCATCAGAAACGTGATCGCCCGGCTCGAAGGCAGCGCGTATCCGGAAGAGTGGGTGCTGCGTGGTAATCATCACGACGGCTGGAATCATGGGGCGGCAGATCCCATCTCAGGGATGGTCGCGCTGTTGGATGAAGCGCGCGCGGTGGCTCTTCTCGCGAAGGCGGGTGAGCGACCGAAACGAACCATCGTTTACGCAGCATGGGATGCGGAGGAGCCGGGCTTGATCGGTTCCACCGAGTGGGTCGAGAAACACATCGATCAACTGCAGAAACAAGCGGTCGCTTACATAAACACGGATGGCAACAGCCGCGGTTTCGCGAGCATTGGTGGCAGCCATACTTTGGAACCGTTCTTCAATGAGCTGCTCCGTTCGATAACAGATCCTCAAACCGACGTCAGCCTGGATGAGCGGCTGCGAGCGCGTATACGGGTCGCTGGTACCGATGAGCAACGCGATGAGTTGAAGGAGCGTGGTGATCATAGAATCAGCCCCCTGGGATCTGGCTCCGACTACACACCGTTTCTTCAGCATGCCGGTATCGCATCGGCCAATCTGGGCTTTGGCGGCGAGGGGATGGGTGGCAGCTATCACACGCTCTATGACACCTTTGAGCACTTTTCCCGATTTCGCGATCCGGGTTTTCGCTATGGCGTCGCCCTGGCCGATCTGGCGGGAACCGCAACGCTGCGGCTTGCCAACGCGGAAGTGCTGCCTTTCCGTTTTGGCGGACTGGCGGAGAATTTACAGCACTATCTGGGTGAGCTTCAGAAGCTGGCCGATGATGCCCGGGCCGAGGCGCTGCGTATCAATGGCATGCTCGATGCGGGTGATTACGCCTTAGCCCTGGACCCGACCAAGGCGCTCACAGCGCCTCCGGCCAAGAAGGCGGTACCGCACTTCAATTTTGCGCCGCTCGAGAATGCGCTTAGCGAACTCACAGAGGTTGCTCAATCCCTGGATGCGACTCTGGCGGACTCCGATCCAGCCAATCCCGGTGAGCTCAATCGCCGTCTCTATCTGAGCGAGCGAGCGTTGACCTCCCCCGATGGCTTGCCGGGGCGGGATTGGTATCGGCACCAGGTATACGCGCCCGGGTTTTACACCGGCTATGGGGTGAAGACGTTGCCGAGAGTGCGGGAAGCCATCGAGGCCGAGCATTACGATGAGGTGGATGAGGAGATCGGGTATACCGCCGAGGTGCTCACCCGCTTCGCTGCCTATCTTGATGAAACTGTTGGGCTGATCGGCGAGTAAGAGGTCTGCAAGATCTCCCAATTCATTAGGGTGCTAAGAATTGCCTGAATCGATGGAATTCCTTACAATGCCCATATTTGTAAGGAAATCTACTCGTGGCTGAAGCAGCGGTTACCAGTAAAGGCCAGATAACAATTCCGGCCGAAATTCGCCGAGCAATGGGCATAAAGGCCAAAGACCGAGTTGTCTTTACCGTTATGCCCGATGGAACCACAGTAATGCGGGCGAAAACTCAAAGCATCACTGACCTCAAGGGCATGCTCAAAAACCCCGGCAAAAGGGTGCCAGTTTCATCTATGAGACGTACATGATCTCGATATGCCGACACTCGATACAAATGTCTTGATCCGATATCTGGTCCAGGATGATCCCAGACAATCTCGCACGGCCGAAAGATTCATCATCCAGTTCGCCGGCTCCGAAGCAGCGCTCTTTATCCCGACATCTGTCACTCTTGAAACAGAATGGGTGCTTCGCTCGGTCTACCGGTTTTCAAAAGAATCCGTTATTGAGGTGTTTATCGGACTTCTGGAAGCGCGAGAAATGGAGTTTCAAGACGAACCATCCGTCGAACGTGCGATCTTCCTGTTTCGTGAGCACAATGTGGATTTTGCAGACTGTCTCCACGTTGCAACGGCCTTCACCTATGATCGCTTACCTATGGTGAGTTTCGACAAACAAGCACACCGAGTCGAGGGCATTGAGGCTGTTTCTCAGTGAAAAACGATGTTGACAGCTCGCCCCCCCAACCAGTCGCTAACGGCTGATCGGTTTGTAACGCACACGATGAGGGCTGGCGTCAGCGCCTGCGGCGGCGAGACGTTTCTTATGATCGACCTCATAGTCGGAGAAGTTGCCACTGAACCATTCCACGTGGGAGTCCCCCTCGAAAGACAGGATATGGGTGGCGATGCGGTCGAGAAACCAGCGGTCGTGGGAGATCACCAGCACGGTGCCGGGGAAATTCAGCAGTGCTTCTTCCAGAGCCCGCAGCGTCTCCACGTCGAGATCGTTGGTGGGCTCGTCCAGCAGCAGGACGTTGGCGCCGCGTCGCAACAACTTGGCCAGGTGCACGCGATTGCGTTCGCCGCCGGAAAGGTCGCCGACCCGTTTCTGCTGATCCGACCCTTTGAAATTGAAGCGCGAGACATAGGCTCGGGAGGCAATTTCGTACCTGCCGATCTTGATGATGTCCTGTGAATCGGAAATCTCCTCCCAGACCGTCTTCTCCCCAGCCAGCGAATCCCGGCTCTGGTCCACGTAAGCCAGATCCACGGTGTCACCGAGCTCGATCGTACCCGCGTCCGGCTGCTCCACACCGGTGAGCATTTTGAAGAAAGTAGATTTCCCCGCGCCGTTGCCGCCGATGATCCCAACGATCGCTCCTTGAGGGATGCTGCAATTGAGATCGTCGATCAGCAGCTTGTCGCCAAAACCCTTGTCCACCTCGAGCACGTCGATCACCTTCTCTCCCAGGCGCTCCCCGGGGGGAATGTAGAGTTCGGAGGTTTCCACGCGCTGCTGAGTCTCGCGCGACATGAGTTCTTCGAAGCGCTGCAGGCGCGCCTTGCTTTTTGCCTGGCGTGCTTTCGGATTTGAACGCACCCAGTCGAGTTCGGATTTCATCGCGCGCTGTCGGGCTTTTTCCTGGGAGGCTTCGTGGCTCAGGCGTTTTTCCTTGGCTTCCAGCCAGGCGCTGTAGTTGCCCTCGAATGGAATGCCCCGGCCCCGGTCCAGCTCCAGAATCCAGCCGGCGACGTTGTCCAGAAAATAACGATCGTGGGTAACGGCCACCACGGTGCCTGGATATTCGG
>QIDL01000212.1 GCA_003228415.1 Gammaproteobacteria bacterium
CAACAGACGGCCATCGCCTGGCCATGTCGACGCTGGACGGTAACGGTGCCGGGTCTGACCGGGTACAGGCAATCGTGCCTCGTAAAGGGGTGCTGGAACTCTCGCGGCTGCTCGATGATGGCGATGAAGAGGTGCTGCTGCAGTTGGGCGCGAATCACTTGCGTATGACGCGGGGACCCTATACGTTGACGACAAAATTGGTTGATGGCAAGTTTCCTGACTATGAAAAGGTGATACCCAAGGACCTGGGACGCACCATCACCGGCGACCGGGAAACGCTGAAGCAGGCTTTTCAGCGAGCGGCGATTTTGTCGAACGAAAAGTACCGTGGTGTACGGATGACCATCGAGGGAGATCAGCTCACCATTCAAGCCAATAACCCGGAACAGGAAGAAGCGGAGGAGCAGGTTACCGTCGATTATGACGGTGACCGGGTTGAGATCGGCTTCAATGTCAGCTACCTGCAAGACGTATTGAGCGTGCTGGATACCGATCAGATCCAGCTGAGTGTTTCTGATGCCAACAGCAGCGCGTTGATCGAGGGCATGGGTAAGGACGATTCCGTGTATGTCGTCATGCCGATGAGGCTATAGCGTTTCGCAGCGTTTGAGGCTCGCGTGCGCTTCTGCCGACTGGAAATATCCTGCTTTCGCAACCTGACCTCGGTGGCGGCCGAGTTGGGTTCCGGTCTCAATTACTTTTATGGCGAAAACGGCGCCGGTAAGACCGCCGTGCTCGAAGCGGTCCACCTCCTGTGTCGGGGCCGGTCTTTTCGAACTCATAAGGTGGCAAACCTCATTCAACACGAAGCGGATCGATTGGTCGTGCGTGCCGGAACCGAAGACGAGTTTCGGGGACCAGGGTCGCTGGCGATTTCCAAAGATCGCCGTTCCCGCACCGAATTGAAGATTAATGGTCAAGCAGAGCGCCGTCTCTCGGAGGTCGCACAGCTGACTCCATTGCAGGTCATGTTGCCCGATATCGCCGATCTGGTCTTCGGGGGCCCGGTGAACCGTCGAAGTTGGTTGGATTGGGGAACGTTTCACGTGAAACACGACTACCTCGGCACGTTGCGGGACTATTTGCGGGCTGTGAAACAGCGTAATGCGTTGATTCGCGAGGCGGCGGATGGTCGCGAGCTACGACCCTGGAACGATAAGCTGGTGGAACTGGCGGGCCGGGTAACACACGACAGGCTCGACTATCTCGATCAACTGGTCCCCTGTTTCCGATCTGTGCTTCAAAGATTGGCGCCGGAGCTGGAGCTCGAGGTGGGATATAGCAGGGGATGGCCGGCAGGTGAAACTCTCCAGAAAGTGTTGGGTGATTCCCTGCCGCGCGAGGTAAAATATGGCGCAACCCAGTGGGGCCCTCACAGGGCAGATGTACGACTGCGTCATAAGGATGCCCCTGCGAACGTCATGTTGTCTCGCGGCCAGGGGAAAATCGTAGCGAGTGCGCTACAGATTGCTCAGGCGTTGTTGCTGACAGAACGGGGTCAACGGAGAACCGTTTTTCTCATAGATGACGCCGGAGCGGAGCTGGATTTTGCCCACAACGTTCGCTTCTTCGAGTTGCTGCGGGAGGTGGGTGGCCAGATTCTGGCTACCACTACGCGATTGCCGGGCTCGGATCAGTCTATCACCCGGATTTACGACCAGACCGGCGGCACGGAGATCAGAGTGTTCCACGTGGAACGTGGTGAGGTGCGAGCCACCTGAAAAAGGTTGGATTGAGGAGCAGGTAATGAGGACCATGAATGACTGAAGACAGGTATGATTCAGACAGTATCCAGGTATTGCGGGGACTGGAGGCGGTCAAAAAGCGTCCCGGCATGTACATAGGTGATACCGAGGACGGAACCGGGCTGCACCACATGGTCCAGGAGTTGGTGGATAACGCCATCGACGAGTCTCTGGCCGGTCATTGCGATCAGATCGACGTCATCATTCACGCGGAGGAGGCCGTTTCTGTTCGCGACAACGGTCGCGGCATTCCGGTCGACATTCATGCCGAGGAAGGTGTCTCCGCGGCAGAGGTCATCATGACGACCCTGCACGCGGGTGGCAAATTCGACGATAACAGCTACAAGGTTTCGGGCGGTCTGCATGGGGTGGGTGTTTCTGTCGTTAATGCGTTGTCGGAAGAGTTGCGGCTCACTATCCGCCGTGACGGCAAAGTCTATGAGCAAACGTATCGGGAAGGCGTGCCTGTGGCACCGCTGGCCGAGGTTGGAGAGACAGAAGGGCGCGGTACGGAGTGTTACTTCAAACCATCGGCCTCGACCTTCGGCAACATCAAGTTCCACTACGACGTACTGGCGAAGCGACTGCGCGAGCTGGCGTTTTTAAATTCCGGAGTCGGAATTCACTTGAAGGACGAGCGCAGCGGCAAAGAGGAAGTTTTCCAGTACGACGGCGGCCTGAAAGCCTTCGTGGGGTACCTCAACCAGAATAAGAATGCTCTGAATCAGGTATTCCACTTTGCTACCCAGCGCGAGGATGGTGTTGGTGTGGAAGTGGCGATGCAATGGAATGACAGTTTCCAGGAACAGGTGTTTGTCTTTACCAACAACATCCCCCAGGGTGATGGCGGGACCCACCTGGCCGGTTTCCGGAGCGGTCTGACCCGTACGCTCAACAACTATATAGATCGCGAAGGGCTGCTGAAGAAAATCCAGGTCAACACGTCCGGCGATGATGCGCGCGAAGGGCTGACAGCCGTGCTGAGCGTCAAGGTGCCGGACCCCAAGTTCTCGTCTCAGACCAAGGACAAACTGGTATCCAGCGAGGTCAAGCCTGCGGTCGAGCAGGAGTTGAACCGGTTTTTTACCGAATATCTGGATGAACACCCTCAGGACGCACGATCGGTGGTCACCAAGATGATCGACGCCGCTCGAGCAAGGGAGGCGGCGCGCAAAGCACGGGAAATGACGCGTCGCAAAGGTGCTCTGGACATTGCTGGACTGCCGGGAAAACTCGCGGATTGCCAGGAAAAAGACCCGGCAAATTCCGAGTTGTATCTGGTGGAGGGTGATTCTGCCGGTGGGTCGGCGAAGCAGGGTCGCGATCGGCGTACCCAGGCGATCCTCCCGCTCAGAGGCAAGATTCTGAATGTAGAGAAGGCACGGTTTGACAAGATGCTTTCCTCAAATGAGGTCGGGACCCTGGTCACCGCCCTTGGCTGCAGTATCGGTCGGGATGAGTTCGATCCGGACAAGCTCCGGTATCACCGAATCATCATCATGACCGATGCGGACGTGGACGGTTCTCACATTCGGACACTATTGCTCACTTTCTTCTTTCGTCAAATGCCTGAGCTTGTGGAGCGCGGCCATATCTACATCGCTCAGCCGCCGCTGTACAAGGTGAAGAAAGGTAAGCAGGAACGTTACGTCAAGGATGACGAAGAGTTGAATGCCTACTTTCTGCAGATGGCGTTGGATGGCGCTAAGCTGTTTGTGAATCCGACCGCGGCGGCTATCGAGGGTTCGGTGCTCGAGGAACTGGCAAGAGACTATCGAACGCTGCTGGTTCGGCTCGACAAGCTCTACCGGGTTTACCCGACCGTGATCACCAAGGCATTGATTGAGTGTCCACGTCTGAACCTGGATATGCTCCATGACGAAGCCGTCATGCGGAATTGGAGTGAACACTTACAAACCCGGTTAACCAGTGTTAAAGGCTCTGTTTCGCTAACGCTGGACCCGGAACATCAGACCTACTGCCCGCGTGTAGAGCTCATGGTCAGGGGAATTTCCGAGCAGGTGCAGCTGACCCACGGTTTCTTTGTCGGTGCGGAGTACCGCGCCATTGCCGACATGAGCGAGCGACTCGAAGGCTTCATCGAAGCGGATGCTCGCATAGAGCGCGGTGACAAGCAGTTGGCGGTGACGGCTTTCGGCGAGGTCTTCGAATGGCTGCTGGCCCAGGCACGTCGCGGTGTGGATATCCAACGCTACAAGGGCCTGGGCGAGATGAACCCGGACCAGCTCTGGAAGACGACGATGGACCCGATGGTGAGGCGAATGCTCCGGGTCACCGTCGATGACGCGATCGCAGCAGATCGCATGTTCACCACCTTGATGGGGGACCAGGTCGAGCCGCGGCGCGAATTCATCGAAGCAAACGCACTGCTGGTGGTCAATCTGGACGTGTGATGGCCTGCCCGGTCAATGCCTGTCCGGTCAATGCCTGTCCGGTCAATGCATGGAAGATCCATGAACTACCCGCGCAGGAACGACCGGCACCGGCTCCGTGCAGAAGATCAGTCGTGAGGCAGTCCCTCGAGCAGCGCCTGCATCACGGTGTGGGCCTCGTCGATGACGGCCCTGCTGTCCCGACCGCTCGGTAAGATCGGTGGCGAGATTGAAACCTGGATAGTCCCGGGTATTTTTTTGACTGCGTGAGCCGGCCAGTGGCTGCCCGCATTGTGCGCGATCACCAACACGGGGCAATTCGCTGCAACGGCCAGTGCCCCGCCACCGACCTGGAAATGACCGATTTTTCCTGCGGGCATCCGTGTGCCTTCCGGAAACAGCACCACCCAGATTTTCTCCCGCAGTCGATCGCGACCCACCTTGATCAACTGTCTGAGTGCGGATCGAGGACTACCACGGTCGATGGCAATGGGCTTGTTGAGCGCGAAGGCCCAGCCGAAAAAGGGAAGCCACAGCAATTCGCGTTTGATGATGGTGGCCTGAGGCGACAACAGGGTCTGCAGAAACAGGGATTCCCAGGTACTTTCGTGTCGACACAGGACAACACAGGGCTCTTCGGGGACGTTCGCCAGTCCCTCGATTCGATGATCGATTGCGCAGGTGAGTTTGAGCCATTTCAGGCACATGCGTGTCCAGGCCCCAATGATAAATGCGAATCGCAACCGATGTGGCAGCACCCAGCCGATCAACACCGACACGCTGCCCCAGAGGATGGTTGTCAGGATGAAGCCGAAATAGAACACAGCAGAGTGCAACATAATTATTGTTGCGCCGCCTGACTGGCTCGAAGGGCACGGATCTCGGCGCTGGCGAAACCGGCGAGATCGTCGTAAATCCTGACGACTCCCAGCGCGGCCGCCGCTGCTTCCGTCACCCGGCCCTGACCGGTTCGGACCAGCACTGGCTGGCAACCGGCGTTGCGAGCCGCCTGCAGATCTTTGAGTGAATCTCCCACAAAAACCGTCAATTCAGGGGGTTCTTTCAGGCGCTGCATCAACTCCTGCAGCATACCGGGTCGAGGCTTCCTGCAGATGCAGCCATGATCGGGAAGATGTGGGCAATAGCATAGACCACCGATGTGACCACCGAGGACGGCTACCGCGCGGTGCAATTGCCGGTGAATTTCAGCTAAGGTGTCCTGGGAGAGGAGACCGCGCCCGATCGCAGACTGATTGGTGCAGATGCCGATCTTGAAACCGGCTTTGTGCAGACGTGCGATAGCCTCCAGCGAGCCATCGATCGGGACAAACTCATCCTTGGATTTGACGTATTCGGTAGAGTCGTGATTAATCACACCGTCTCGGTCGAGCAAAATCAGTCTGGTCACGGCGCGTTGGTTCAGCCTTCGCTTACAATCGCCGCGAAATCTACGGGATCTCGGGATCATGGTCAAAGAGGCAATTCAGCGCTGCCCCTGGTGTACGTCGGATTCGCTCTATATCGAGTACCACGATGCAGAGTGGGGAGTTCCCGTAGGAGATGAACGAGCATTGTTCGAACGACTGGTATTGGAGGGCATGCAGGCAGGTTTATCCTGGCTGACCGTGTTGAAGAAACGAGCGCATATGCGAGGGTGTTTTTTCGATTTTGATCCCGTTCGTCTGGTCAGTGCGGGAGAAGTGGATGTTGCGCGGTGGCTCGATGACTCGGGACTCATTCGTCATCGGGGTAAAATTGAAGCCATGATCAACAATGCGCGTCGGGTCATGGAAGCCGAAGGTGAATTTGCTGGAATGCTGTGGTCTTTTGTCGAAGGTGTGCCTCAGCAGAACAGTTTCAGACACAGCGATGAGGTGCCTGGCGAGACACCGACATCGGTGGCCATGGCAAAGCATTTGAAGAAGAAAGGCTTTCGCTTTGTCGGGCCAACGACTTGCTACGCGTTCATGCAAAGCGCGGGTCTGGTTAACGATCACCTGATGTCTTGCGATGGCTTCGATCGTTGCAGCGAGCTGGGTGCAGCCTGGACTCTCTAGCCGCCTCATTGGTAAAAATCTGGACGCGGTCGATGGCGTTGCTGCCGTATGCCGGTACTCGGTTTGTGGGCGAGCTTATCGGCAGTCTGTCTTTTCTTTTTCGGTCACGATCGGCCAAGGTGACCGAAGCGAACATCCGCCACTGTTTTCCTCGGCTCCGTGATGGTGAGCTCAAGCTTCTTGTTCAACAAAGCCTCAAACACACGGGCCGGCTGCTGGCGGAGACCGGAATTACCTTTCACTGGAGCGCCGAGAAGATCGAACGGTTGATTACCTCCGTCGAGGGACTGGAGACGGCCGAAGCAGCGCTCGCGGCGAAACGAGGCGTTCTGGTATTGATTCCGCACTATGGTAATTGGGAGCTGCTGGCTCTGTACTTCGGGCGTCTCGAGTTAATCGCGCTGTACGACCCTCCAAAGATTGCCTCGCTCGATCCGTTGATCCGACAGAGCAGGCAAAGAACAGGTGCGACCCTTCTGCCCATCGACGCTCAGGGTGTCCGCAGCGTGTTACGGGCACTGAAAATCGGCAAGCCGGTGGGCCTGTTGCCGGACCAGGTGCCCACTCGCAGCGCGGGCCTGTATGCACTTTTTTTCAATCGGCCTGCACTGACCATGACCTTCGCTCATCGATTGATCCACAACACCAGACCCGCGGTTTTTATCGGTAGCTGCGCCCGGGTCGGCAACGGCTTCAAGATTACCCTTGCCGAAGCTCCGGAGAACATCTATTCGGAAGACGTGGAGGTGTCTGTTACGGCCCTGAATGGCGCCATAGAAAAGCTGGTCCGAAGCGATCCTGCTCAATACCAGTGGGAGTACAAACGCTTCAAGAAGTTACCGGAAGGATCGAGCCCGTTGTACGGATAGTCATCGAGCGCATTGACTCAGCGGCGCCAGAAGTCGGGGGAGAGCAACACCAGCAAGGTAAAAATCTCCAGCCGCCCGAGCAACATGGCGAAGATCAGCACCCACTTCACCGGCACCGTCAGGTCTGCGTAGTTCAGCGCCACCTCACCAAGTCCAGGACCGAGATTGTTCAGACACGCACCCACGGCCGAGAAAGCGGTCAGAAAATCCAGATCGGACAGCAACATGATCAGCGTGACCATGGTCAGGAACACAATCACGTAGACGGAGAAAAACCCCCAGACAGCCTCCATCACCCGGTCGGGTACTTTCTGGGAGCCGAGCTTGATCGGGAACACGCCGTTCGGATGAATGAGCCGCTTTATCTCCCGGATGCCCTGCAGATAGATGAGCAGGACCCGGATGATCTTGATGCCACCGGCGGTCGAACCCGCACAGCCCCCAGCGAAGGCGGCAAGCAGCAAAATGATGGGCGCAACGGATGGCCAGAGACTGAAATTGGTGGTCGCATAGCCGGTGGTGGTCGCCATGCTCACCGCCTGGAAGATCCCGGTGCGTATGGGCGAGTCAGAAGCGCCGGGATGCTGCACCAGCACGAAGCAGACTATGGCGGCCACCAGCGCGAGCATAAAGAGATAGCCTCGAACCTCCCGATCGTGCAGGTAAAGGCCCGGAGTGCGTCGAAACAAAGCAACGTAGTGAAGACCGAAATTGATCCCTGAAACGATCATGAAAACGATTGCGACGGCCTCTATCGCAGGACTCGCGAAGTACCCTATGCTGGCGTCGTGGGTGGAGAATCCTCCAATGGCCACCGTCGAGAAGCTGTGACAGATCGCGTCAAACAGGGACATCCCGGCGGCGTAGTAGCTCAGTGCACAGGCGATCGTGATACCGAGGTATAAAAACCACAACGCCTTGGCCGTTTCCGCGATCCGGGGCGTGAGTTTATTGTCTTTGACCGGCCCTGGTGACTCGGCACGGTAGAGCTGCATACCGCCGATACCAAGTATCGGTAGAATGGCCACCGCCAGAACGATGATGCCCATGCCACCAAACCACTGCAGCAGCTGGCGGTAAAAAAGGATCGAACGGGGCATCTCGTCCAGGCCTGTGAAGACTGTGGCGCCAGTGGTTGTGAGCGCCGAGAGAGATTCGAAGGCTGCGTCGGTAAACGAGGCGTTCATGGACTCGGCCAGATAAATGGGGATGCTGCCAAACAACCCGAGACCCAGATAGAATAGTACGGTGATCACAAAACCATCCCCGCTTCTGAGCTCCCTCCGGCCCCTGCCAACGAAGGTCAGCACCAGACCGGCCACCAGCGTGACGGCAGAGCCAATTGCGAAGGTGGAATGCGTGTGCTCTTCGTAGAGCAGAGCGACAATCATCGGCATGGCAAGCGTCGTGCTGAACAGGGTCAACAGGATGCCGGTGAATTTCAGGATGACGGCTAGGTGCATGGCGGGCGGCGGGCGCTCCTCTGGAAAAAGCTAGAAAAAAGCTAAGCCGACCTGAAAAAGTCTTTCCACCGCGCGGACCTGACGCTTGTCCACCAGAAAGAGAATCAGGTGATCGTCGGACTCCACTATCACGTCGTCATCCCCGATCAAAACCTCCTGACCGCGAACGATGGCGCCGATGGAAGTACCTGATGGCAGCTCGATGTCTCGAATTGCACGACCGACGACCTTGGAGCTCTTTTCGTCACCATGGGCTATGGCTTCCAGGGCTTCCGCGGCGCCGCGTCGGAGGCTGTGCACCTTCACAACGTCCGCGCGTCGGACATGGCTGAGCAGAGAACTGGTGGTGGCTTGTTGCGGTGATATGGCAATATCCACCTCGCCCCCCTGCACCAGATCGACGTAGGCGGGTTTGCCGATCAACGTAATGACCTGTCGGGCTCCCAACTTCTTGGCGAGAAGCGACGACATGATGTTTACCTCGTCGTCATCAGTGAGCGCGCAGAATGCGTCGCACTGTTCGATGTTCTCTTCTAACAGAAGATCCCGGTCGGTGGCATCGATATTGAGCACGACAGCGCTGTTGAGGGTTTCCGCTAAATGTTCGCAGCGCGCAGCGTCTGAATCCAACACCTTGACCGAAAAATAAGGCTCGATTGCCTGGGCGAGAGAGGTGCCGATGTTGCCGCCACCGGCGATCATTACCCGCCTGAACGGACGCTCTACTCGACGCAGTTCCGCCATGACCGCGTTGATGTGCTCAGAAGCGGCAATGCAGAAAACTTCATCGTCCGCTTCGATCACCGTGCTGCCCTTCGGAACGATCGCCTTGCCACGGCGGAATACGGCAGCTACCCGCATGTCCACCCTGGGTAGATGCTCTTTGAAAAACGACAGCTCCTGCCCCACCAGCGGCCCACCGTAATACGCCTTTACGGCAACGAGCTGTACCCGGCCGTCGGCAAAGTCCAGCACCTGTAAAGCGCCAGGGTGTTCCAGCAGCTGGCGGATGTTGTCGGTGACCACCGCTTCGGGATTGATGAGCACATCGATTGGCATGTGTTCCTTGGAAAAGAAACCTTCGCGGGTGAGATAGGAGGACGAGCGGATTCGGGCGATTTTAGTGGGTGTGCGGAACAGCGAATAGCAGACCTGGCAAGCTACCATGTTGACCTCATCGCTGGAGGTGACCGCGATCAGCATGTCGGCGTCGTCGGCGCCCGCTCGACGCAACACGTCCGGATGAGAACCCGGTCCGCAGATGGTCTGTATATCGAGCTTGTCGCGAAGCTCACTGAGTACCGCGGTATCGTGGTCCACCAGGGTAATATCAAAATCTTCGCTGGCGAGATTGGCGGCGAGGGTGCCGCCTACCTGTCCGGCACCGATGATGAGTATCTTCATGGCGGGCGCATCTTAACGTGTTTTTTGTCGGCGGGTCATACGGGCAAAGTAAAAACCATCGACGGACTTGTCAGGGGTGGAACTGCTGGGTAGTGGCACCAGTTGCCAGCCATGACGAGTGGCATGGCCCACTGGAAGTTCGAACGGCAGGATCTCGGCGTCTGTCGTCGTCTGGAGATGCGCGTCGATGACCGCATCGTTCTCCTCGTTGAACAGGGAGCAGGTGCAATAGATCAGAGTGCCGCCGGGGGAGAGGATGTGCCAGAGATTCTCGAGCATCTTTTTTTGTGCTGCGGCGTAGCGGGCCAGGTCCTTCTCCTTGCGCAGGATCTTGATGTCCGGATGGCGTCGCAAGGTCCCCGAGCCGCTGCAAGGCGCGTCCAGGAGGATGGCATCGAATGCCGCACCCGTGTACCAATCCAGTTGGCTGGCATCTCCGTGAATGAACGTGATGTCGGTGTGTCCGAGACGCGCTGCTTCGGCGCGCAGATGCAGGAGTCGTGAATCGCTGAGCTCGAGAGCCACCAGGGTTGAACCACGCGATTGTTCGGCGATATGAAAAAGCTTGCCCCCGGGGGCAGCACAGGCGTCCAGAATGTGGCCGTCGGGTGCTGCATCTGTCACCAGGCGGGAGGCGAAAAGGGCTCCGGCGTCCTGGATGCTGACGAGGCCCTCTCGGTAGCCGGGTAGATCTCTCGCAGGCATGGGTGCCGACAGCAGCAGGTTTTCGGGATGCCAGCCAGGGTGGCAGGGGATATTTTCCCCGGCCAGCTTCTCTCGGTAATCGCTGGGGCTCAGTTTCAGGGCGTTGACTCTGAGCGACATCGGCGCCCGTTCGACGGTAGCGGCCATGATCGCGTCCGCATCATCATACTGTCGGGCAATTTTTCTTTGCATCCAGTCCGGCAATTCGAACGACCGTTCGGTTTTGAGATGTGGAGATTTGAGGTCGCTGGATAGTCCTCTGAGCACCGCATTGACCAGACCTCCAGCCCAGGGCTTGCGCAGCTCCCGACACCCGCTCACGGTTTCGTTGATTGCCGCATAGGCGGGAATACGCATAAAGTGCAGTTGGTAAGCGCCAACTAACATCAGACAGCGTAGATCCAGATCTTTGCTGCGCAGGGATCGTGTCAGCCGTTCGCCGACCAGTTTGTCGAGGCTGTAGTAGTGCCGCAAAGAACCGTAGACCAGCTCTCGCAGAAGGGAGTTATAATTCGACTGATCGAACGTTTGGTCAAGTGTTTTTCCGCGATATATGACTTCCAACAGAATCCTGGCAGCTTTGGCCCGATCCTGGGAATTACCAGCGTGAGTGGACATCAGAACGACGATTCTGGCTGCGCCATCAGAGTCAGTCCGGGCGCGATTAAGCTCGGGTAGCCATTGGCGACATCCACGGCGCTCATGGGTGTGCCCTTGCCACGATTGA
>QIDL01000445.1 GCA_003228415.1 Gammaproteobacteria bacterium
TTCAGCGGTTTCAGGCATCTGAACGGCTTTCCGGGTGAGGCACCGGTACGGCCCAACCTCAGCACCGGAGATACGGTGGCGGGCTTGCATGCAGCGCTCGGTATTCTGCTCGCGCTGCTGGAAAGACAAAAATCTCACAGCGCACAGAAGGGCCAGGTCGTGGACGTGGCCCTCTACGAAGCCATGTTCAACCTGATGGAAGGCGTGGTACCGGAATATTCCGGCAGCGGCGAAATTCGAGGGGCCTCCGGAACGACCATCACCGGCATCGTGCCCACCAATACCTATCGCTGCAAGGACGAAAAATATGTCGTGATCGGGGGCAATGGCGATTCCATTTTCGTTCGGCTGATGCGAGCAATCGGACGCGACGATTTAGCCGACGACCCGGCCTTGCGCCACAACATCGGTCGAGTGGCCCAACAGCAGATGCTCGACGAGGCGATCTCAGCCTGGACATCCAGCCTCACCACCGCACAGGTGATAGCCGCTCTCGAGTCGGCGGATGTTCCCGTGGGCCTCATCTATGATGTGGAAGATATGCTCGCAGATCCACAGTACCAGGCTCGCGGTATGTTCGAAGAAGTGCGTCTGGGTGAAGGTTCTCTCACCATCCCCGCCATCCTGCCGAAACTCGCGCGAACGCCGGGGTATACAGACTGGCCGGGGCCGGAACTGGGAGCGCACCGCGACGAAATTCTACGCTCTCTGGGCTATAGCGATCAGGAGATCGACGAACTCGCAGCTCAAGGATACGTTTGAGCAACGGCCCAGAGATCTTTTCCGGGTCGCCCACCAGATGTTCCGCATTAGGCAGGCGAATTGCCGGCGTGCCATCCGGCAGCTCGGTGGCTTCCATGCCAATGGCCTGAGCATGCGGAACCGCGGCATGTGCTTCGAAATTCACCACGAGTCGAACCGATCTCAGGACCGTTTCGGGCCGAATAGAAACCAGAGAATCACACCCGCAATGGGTAGTAATACGATCAGAACGGTCCAAAGTACCTTCGAACCGACACCCGCACCACTGCTGATGACCTTGATGATCGCGTAGACATCCAGGATCAGGACGATCAGACCGCCGATCCCGCCAACTTCCATTCCCATCACAACTCCTGTTCAGGAGGCAGTCCGTGCCGCCTCTTCCCTGGCCTTCCTGACCTTCTCATTGGTCTGGTTGAACAGCAGGTCCCGACGGGCCTGCTCTTCTGCTTCGCTGAGATCTCGCTTACCCATGTCTCGACCCACCTGCCAGCCCTTGTCCACCGCACTTCGCTCACCGACCTCATCCACCCAGCGCTTCAAATCTGGAAAGGTGTCCCACATCGCCTCATCAATGAGCCGACCCATGAGCCGTGCCCAGGGCCAGGAAATGATATCTGCGATCGTGTAGTCGCTGCCAGCGAGATAAGCGTTCGATGAAAGCTGAGCATCCATCACACCGGCAAGACGATCGACTTCACCGACGAAGCGTTTGATCCCGTATTCCAATTGCGCGGGGTCGTCGGCAATATTTTTTCCATAGTTTTTGAAGTGATTAGCGTTTCCCATCATGGGTCCCAGATTGGCCATCTGCCAATGGACCCACTGCAAGACCCGGTAGCGCTCCCGCGGATCCTGTGACAGAAACCTGCCGGTCTTGTCCGCAAGATATTCCAGGATCGCACCGGATTCGAAGATCGCAATGGGCTCGCCGCCGCCGAGGGGGTCATGATCGACGATGGCCGGCATCCGGTTGTTGGGGCTGATGCGTAGAAATCCCGCCTTGAACTGATCACCACCACCGATATCGACCGGCACGATATTGTAGTCGAGCCCACATTCCTCGAGCATGACCGTGACCTTCCAGCCATTCGGCGTCGGCCAGTAATGTACGTCGATCATATCCAAATTGCTCCCATTCAGAACTCAGATCAAAAGCGTTGTGCGCTCAAAGCGCATCGGCCAATGCCTTGATGAATGCTCCCCGATGACTTCGCAGCGCCGCGTCGCCCGCGTTCGGCCAGGCGCTGTGGATAGCAATCACGATCTCCCGGCTCGGATCGATCCAGATCATCTGGCCGAATATGCCTATGGCCGCGTAAACACCATCGCCCAGCAGCCACCAGTAGTAACCGTAGCCATCATAGGCAGCCGAGGGTGCGGTGGATTTCGCCATCCAGTCATCCGGCAGGACCTTTGTACCATCCGGCAGGATGCCGCCGCGCATGGCGAAAATCCCAATCCGGGCGTAGTCACGAAGCGTGGCATTGATACAGCAGCCACCCATCTCGACGCCGCCGTCCTGCTCGAGTAACCAGTTGGCGTCGGACTCCATACCAAAGGGTTGCCAGATCTTGTGTTGCAGATAGGTGCTCAGGTTGTTTCCGATAGCGGCCCTGAGCAGCGCACCGCCAATATTCGTTTCACCGGTGTTGTAATTGAACTTGGTACCCGGCTCCGCAACCCGCGGTAGCATTTTCATGTAAGCAAAGAGCGGCAACGTGCCAGCAGGTGCCTTGGCGACATCCGAGCTGGGATCGTCGTAGTCTTCATTCCAGCCGACTCCGGACGACATCTGCAGGATGTGCTTGATGGTTGCCCGATCGTAGCCCCCGCCTTTCAGTTGCGGCAGGTAATCGACTACCAGATCGTCTTCGCTCTCGAAATAGCCATCCTTGATAGCGGCACCGATCAACATGCTCACCACGGATTTAGCAATTGAAAAGGAAATCCAGCGGCTCGCGTCGTCGTTGCCGAGTGCATAGCGTTCGAGCAGCACTCGATCACCTTTCACCGCGATCACACCAGCCACGTGCATGTCGCGAATGAAGTCATCCACGGTGCGTCTGCCATCGTGCTGGTAGCGAAAAGAGGAAAAATCCCGATGATCCGGGAGCAGCGGATACGGATTGGGAACCCCCTGGACCTCGCGAGTCGTGAAAAGATCGTCGATCGAGCGATAACCGGCAATCTGTTGTTGAGGCGTCCAGAACAGAATCGATTCTCCCCGCAGCAAACCTTCCTGAGCCTGGACGGGAGCAATCCAGGAAAGCGTGGCAAACACGGATATCAAGATGACGAGCCGCATGGCAGACCTCCGGAGTAAACGGTCAGCAAAAAGGTGAATGGGGTGCAATCAACCAGCCGGGTCAACTCTAACCGAAAGTAAACTCGGGTTTCCGTTTTTCCATGAACGCCCTGATCGCTTCACCGGCCTCTTCACTCTGTGCACAGTCCACCTGGTGTTGAGCTTCCATGGCCAGGGACTCTCTCAATCCCTGGAGCGCGCCACGGTTGAGGTTCTTCTTCATCAGCCGAAGCGCGGTGGCAGGACCGTTGGCAATCTGGGCAGCGTAGGCCTGAGCATCCAGCCTGAAGGTTTCGGGATCAAATACCCGATTCACCAGCCCCAATCGTTGACACTCTTCGGCAGTCACTCTTTCCGAACGAAACATCAATTCCTTGGCCTTTGACTGACCCACCAGACGATTGAGAAACCAGCTCGAACCGTAGTCCCCGGACAGGCCGATATTCACGAACGCGGTGATGATGAATGCATCTCGCGCGGCCAGGCGCAAATCGCAAGCGAGCGCGATGGAAAGCCCGGCTCCCGCTGCTGCACCCGGCAGCGCTGCAATGGTGGGCTTGGCGAGTTCGTACAGTCGCAGCGTCAGCGACTCCTGCTTGCGCGTCAGTTCGGCAACACGCTCATCCGCCGTTTTCAGCGGCGCCGTGGAGCCGGACCCCATGCCGCTCACATCGCCGCCGGAACAGAATGCCTTTCCTGCTCCGGTAATCATCACACAACCCACCCGGCTGTCTGCTTCCAGCATCGGCAATATCTCCCTCAACGCTGGCGTGAGGACATCCCCGAGGGCATTGCGTTTTTCCGGCTTGTTCAACGTCACCGTGGCCACTCGATCTTCGATGTCACACAACAATTCATCGGTACCGGTGTCTATCTGCATATCTGACTCCTTGTGACTCCTTGAAACTGTGAGCACCTGATTTCAAACGCGATCGATGGTGCGCCAGGCGCCTTCGCCGCTCTTGGCGGGCCGGTAGGCGTCTCCCCATCTGGCCATGGAGACGAGCAAATTTTTGAGTGCCCGACCATCGTCGGTCAGTCGGTATTCGGGGTGACCGCTCTCGCCTCTGATCCGCTCGACGATCCCCTCCTTCACAAGTTTCTTCAATCTATCGGAAAGCACGTTTCTGGCGATCCCCAGGTTCGCTTGAAATTCATCAAAACGGGTCAGGCCAAAGAAAAGATCACGGATAACCAGGATAGACCAGTGATCGCCGATCACGCTCAGCGTCGCAGCCACCGGACACTGCAGGTGATCGAAATTTTTTCTCTTCATTTCGAACCCCCGGACATCACATCGTTTCTTTCATGTTTGGTTTTTTGGGAGAGGAAGTTGCATTATGCAACTTATCCTCATAAAGTCCAGCCTCGATCGGAAAAGCCACATCCACCTGCAAGCGAGGGCCATCCGCGATGAGCGACACCAGACCGATCTGCCTCGTGGTTGGCGCCGGTGACTATATCGGCGCGGAAATCTCCAAACGTTTTGCCAGCGGCGGCTACACCGTCTGCATGGGCAGACGCAACGGCGACAAACTCGCGCCCCTCGTCGCAGAAATCGAAGCGGCAGGCGGCAGTGCCCGCGGCTATACCCTGGATGCCCGTGACGAAGACCAGATTCAAACCCTGTTCGCCACAATCGAGGCCGATGTCGGACCATTGCAGGTCGTGATTTTCAATGTCGGTGGCAACGTTAATTTTCCCATCAGAGACACCACGACCCGGGTGTTCACCAAGGTCTGGCAGATGGCTTGCCTGGCCGGTTTTCTCACTGGTCGCGAAGCTGCCAGGTACATGGCTCCGCGCCAACGGGGATCGATTTTCTTCACCGGGGCCACCGCCAGCATGCGTGGCGGTTCCGGGTATGGTGCCTTTGCCAGTGCGAAATTTGGTCTGAAGGCGCTGGCACAATCCATGGCCCGGGAACTGGGACCAGAAAATATTCACGTGGCCCACCTCGTCATTGATTCCGGAGTGGATACCGCCTGGGTTCGAGAGCGTATGGCGGCCAGCGGCATCAACGTCGAAGAGATGCCCGAAGATCGACTGATGAATCCGGCATCTGTCGCCGAGACGTATTGGATGCTCCATCAGCAGACTCGCGATGCCTGGACACATGAACTGGACTTGCGACCGTTCGCGGAAAAATTCTAACAGGAGATCAACATGCCAACCGTGGAATTTCACTTCGATTTCGGCAGCCCGAATGCCTACCTCGCACACCTGGTCATTCCGCAGATCGAAGCCCGCACCGGGATAAGGTTTGACTATATTCCGGTACTGCTGGGCGGTGTCTTCAAAGCAACCAACAACGTCTCACCGGCTATCTCTCTCGCCGGTATCAAAAATAAACCCGAGTACTCCGGCATCGAGACGCGACGTTTTCTCAAGGCTTACGGGGTTGAAGGCTATGCACCGAATCCCCACTTTCCGGTCAATACCCTGCAGATCATGCGCGGCGCCGTATTCGCACGAAACCAGGACTATTTCGAAGACTATGTGGGTGCGGTTTATCGACACATGTGGCGTGAGGCGAAAAAGATGGACGATGCAGAAATTATCCAGGCTGCATTCGTTGCGTCTCAACTGCCCTCGGAAGACATCATTGCTGGTATGACCGACCCGGCTGTCAAGCAGCGGCTGATTGACAACACCGCAGCGTCGGTCGCTCGCGGTACTTTCGGTTCGCCAACATTTTATGTCGGTGAGGAAATTTTCTTCGGCAAGGACAAGCTCCGCGACGTGGAAGAAGAAGTCATGAGGCAAGGCGGATAACGAAGGGCTAGACAATGAACCCCGAGAGTCTGCCACAGGATTCGGCGAATTCATCCATGAACCCGTACACCACACTTCGTGCGCTGGTGACATTGTTCATCATCCCCACCCCCTGCCCCACCCAGTAGGTCGCCAGCCGCTTGGCGTTCGGATCACCGGCCTCGGCCAGCTTATCGATCCGGGCCAGGGCCGGACCAGAGACCAGACCCTGCAAGGGCATGGGCAGCGGGTCCGGCGCATCCGCCTGCTGCCAGGCATCCGTCCAGGGAGAACGAAGCTGACGGGTATATTTTCCGGTACGGCTTCGGGAACGGACCGTCTGACGGGATGTGGCAGTCAGCATCTTCTCTTTCACGGCCGGTGCGGTTTCGGCCTCAGCCGTGGTCAGCCAGACCGAGCCTGTCCAGGCACCCGCAGCACCCATGGCCATACAGGCGGCCATCTGTCTACCGGTGACAATGCCCCCGGCGGCGAGCACCTGGGTATCCGACCCGAACTCTCTGATGGTATCCAGTACTTCAGGAACGACGACGAGAGTGGATATTTCGCCACAGTGTCCACCGGCTTCGGTGCCTGACACGATGAGCACATCCACGCCCGCTTCGATGTGTTTGACCGCATGTTCCCGCGCACCGGTCAGCGCACCCACCACAATCCCCTTGTCTCGCGCAGCTTCGATCATGAAGGGTGGTGGGACGCCAAGGGCATTTACAACCATCCTGATCGGATGGTTCATTGCCACCGCGAGCTGTTTGCTCGCGCCACGCTCGCGCATGCTGTCACCGACGTCAGCGGGGATCTCCCGATCCCAGAGCCCGGCCGTATCGATACCGTTCTCGGCGAGTATTCTCTCGACATGCGCCTTGTGTTCCGGGGGAATCCGGGCTGCCAGATCCTCGGGCGTCAACGTGCCTTCCTTGTCCGCAAGGCTGGTGGGAACGATCAGGTCGACTCCATAGGGTTTGCCTTCCACATGCTCGTCGATCCAGTTGAGATCGATTTCCAGTGACTCCGGTGTATGCCCGACCGCACCAAGCACCCCGAAGCCACCCGCCTTGCTGACCTCGGCTACCACATCGCGGCAGTGACTGAAGGCAAAAAGCGGAAATTCGCAGCCCACCATCTCACAGATTTTCGATTGCATCCGAGGTCCTCCCTTCTGCCTGAATTGGCATTGAATGCTTGAATTTTGCCAGAAGGATCAAGAAACTGCAGTGACGGTCATCAGGGAGACCCGTCATGTCCACGGAAGGCGTGCCACTGAAGTCTGGCAATGTGCTCATTGTCTCTACCCGAAAGGGTATTTTCTTTCTGCAGGCAGATCCAGATCGACGCAACTGGGAGCTCTCGGGACCGGTATTCCTGGGCCACATCGTCAATCACGCGGTACTCGATCCGCGAAATGGTCAAACCATGATCGCGGCTGCCGTTACCGGCCATCTCGGTCCAACGGTGTTTCGATCAGAGGACGCGGGCAGAACCTGGATCGAGGCCCGGCAGCCACCCGCCTTCGACAAGGCGAAAGCCGGTGACACGCCGCGGGTGGTCGGCCACACCTTCTGGCTGGCCCCAGGTCATCCGAGTGAGCCCGGCGTCTGGTTCGCGGGCACTTCCCCACAGGCGCTGTGGACGTCCACCGATGATGGTCGCAGCTGGGCCAGCATGCGGGGTTTCAATGACCATCCCGACTACGGGAAACGCACGGAAGATCCACAGGCTGGCACACCCGACGGACCGGTACTCCATTCGATCCTCATCGATCCTCGGAATTCAAATCACATGTACCTGGGTCTTTCCGGCGGCGGCGTCTACGAGACCACCGACCACGGCGAGTCGTGGACGCCGTTGAACCATGGCATGGCCACCACCAGCAGCGAGCTGAATATCCAGGATGCGGAGACCATGGAGGTCGCTTATGGCGATCTGGCCTGGCAGGAGATGGGCCCGCAGCACGACCCGCACTGCGTGCAGATGCACCCCATTGATCCGAACGTCCTTTACCAGCAGAACCACTGCGGGATCTATCGCCTCGAGCGCCCTGGGACGACCTGGGATCGAATCGGCAGCAACATGCCTGCCGAAGTCGGTGATATCGGATTCGTAATGGGCTTACATCCACGGGATGTGGATGTCTGCTGGGTATTTCCCATGGATGGTACCGATGTCTGGCCCCGAACGAGCCCGGATGGCAGACCAGCCGTATTCAAAACCCGCAACGCGGGCACAAGCTGGGAACGCCAGGACAGTGGTTTGCCGGAGCGTGGCTGGTATACCGTGAAGCGGCAGGCACTCAGCGTCGATGAGGAAGATTCGGTCGGCGTCTACTTCGGCACCACATCGGGAGAGGTCTGGGGCAGCATCGATGAAGGCCAGTCCTGGTCCTGCCTGATCGCTCACCTCCCGGAAATCTATGCCGTGGAAGCGGCCGTCATCGGCTGACTGTCGGGGTGCGGGTCATCATTCCTCAGCCGCTGCGTTCATATACCGATGAGGCGGACCATGTCGAAGCCACCGGCACAACGCTCGATGAGCTGCTCCATGATCTCGATGATCAATATCCGGGCATTCGATTCCGCATGATCAACGAACAGGACGAGATGCGACCCAACATCATCTTCTTCGTCGGCGGGACCCGCACCAGAGACATCGAAGCCAGTCTGGAAGGTGCAGCCGAAGTCGTCATCCTGCACGCCCTTTCCGGAGGCTGAAAGACCGCCATCTGCCTTCGGAAGGGTCGCGATGACCGGGCTAAACGAGCTTCACCAGCATCTTGCCGGTGTTTGCGCCGGTAAAGAGACCGGCAAAAGCGGCTGGAGCCTGATCGATCCCTGCCAGGATGGTCTCGTCGTACTTCACCTGTCCCTCTTTGATCCAGCCGGAAACGTCACGGATAAAATCATCCCGGGCATGATTGTAGTGACTGACGACGAACCCCTGCAGACGCAACCCCAACCCGATAGCCATGCTCAGATTGATCGGTCCCGGGCGTGGTTCGGTATCGTTGTAGGTCGCGATGGCGCCACACAGCGCCAGACGCCCGAACGGTCGCATGTGAAAGATCGCTGCTTCCAGATGGTCGGCGCCGACGTTGTCGAAATAGATATCCAGGCCGTCAGGGGCACCTTCCTGCAGGCGTTGAAGCAGGTTTCCTTCCTTGTAGTTGAAGGCATAGTCGAAACCAAGATCATCCACCAGGTGAGCCACTTTATCGTCGCTACCTGCACTACCAAGGACCCGACAGCCTTTGATTCTGGCAATCTGGCCAGCCAGAGAACCCACCGCGCCGGCGGCTCCCGAGACAAAGACCGTCTCTCCCTCTTTCATCTCGGCGGCATTGAAAAGCCCGACGTACGCCGTCATCCCCGGCATCCCGAGTACCCCGAGATAGCTGGACAAAGGCGCCAGCTGCGGATCCACCTGCACCAGCGTATCGACATCGCTGACAAAGGCTTCACGCCACCCCTGGCCGCTCTGCACGAAGCTGCCGACCGGCAGCGCGTCGCTATTCGATTCGACGATCTCGCCAACGGCACCCCCGTCCAGCACGCGACCGACCTGAAATGGCGGCGCATAAGACTTTCGATCGTACATTCGGCCGCGCATGTACGGGTCCACGCTCATGTAGTGATTGCGAACCAGAACCTGCCCTTCGCGCGGCGGGTCCAGAGTGACTTCGGCAACTTCAAAGTTGTTTTCGACCGGCATACCTGTCGGCCTGGCCTTGAGCCTGACTTCGCGGCTGATGAATTCTGTCATTGGTTTGTTCCGCCTTTTTGTCTCTGCTTTTTTCTCGAGAGTCCGATTATCCCGATTGTTGACTTTGCCTTACAACTCTCGCAGCAATCGGATGCCTCGATCATCATTGCGCCCCGCGCCGAATCCACGCCGACTCGCTCGCACGCCTTCTGCCTGGCTATCCCAGGAACCACCTCTGAACGAATGGGTTCTACAACTCTGGCCCACGTTGACCACAGTACCGTCTTCCGACAGATCACCATAGTCAGGCATGCCACATTCGAGCACCCACTCGCTGACGTTGCCATGCATGTCATGAAGTCCCCACGAATTCGGCAGATACGAACCAACCGGCGCCAACCTCCCATAGCCGTCATCGCAGTCGACCACATCCCATTGCCGATAGACCTTTCTGGTACTGAGATCGGCCAGGTTCCCATACCGACAAAGTTCAGATGGATCGTCGCCGAATCCGTAGTCGGACGCGTTCCCCGCCCGGGCTGCATACTCCCACTCGGCTTCCGTCGGCAGTCGGTACTTGGACCCACTCTGCCGGGTCAGCCAGTTTACATAATTGTTTGCTTCTTTCCAGCTCACGTAACGAACCGGCTCATCTTCCGCGGCGTCACTCAACCGATCGTCGACCTCTACGCCTGTCGCCACGACATAGCGGGCGTACTCGCCGACCGTTATCTCTCGAACCGACATGGCATACGGCTCTGTCAATCCGATGGTTCGAACCGGATTGACACTTGGCGGACCCTCCGGATCCCCCATGCGGAAGTCACCTGCTGGAATCACAACCAAAAGCGGCCCCTCACCGCCCACCTTCAGAGAATCGCGGAACCGCTCCCCCGCTTTGACCTGTATTGGCTTCAGGACCATGGAGATTCTGTGACCGGCCGTAGTCAGATGGAACGCCGCGAAACCCGTCCGATGGCCCAGCGCACGCGCTCGCACCTCGACCTGGCCAATCGGCAATTGCATACCAGGCCGGTAGGCTACGGTTGCCATGACGGACGGGGATTTTTCATAGGTAAGGCTCACCCGCGAATCTGCCGGTTTCGTCAAAACCTCTATCGCACCAAAGGCTCGAGTCAACTCGACTCGGGTAAAGTTGTCGCCGTAGTGGATGTAAAACCGAATCTGCTGTGTTTCATAGCCAGTCCTCGCTACCCGAATCAGGTGCTCACCGACAGGCAAGCGCACACCGGGCCGATACGCCGCTTCGAGTTCCGGTAATGTCACTCTGGCATCATCCGGGACAACCGAAACGGTCAGCGACCCATGAGGATCGATGTTCAGGTCTGTGTTGACCTCTGTGGTCTGGCCCGGAAGCACGATCACTTCTTTTTCGACCGGATGCCGTTCGGTCAGGCCCATTCTCACCAGCGTTGGTCCGGTATCAGATTCAACCTCGGTCGGAGTCACGGCTGCAATCCGCTTACCTGCGATTTCGATCCACGCTCCCGCTGGATTGGATAACAGTTTCAATTTCCCGCGGCCGGAAACCAGCGACACGATCTTCACCAACCGGTCACCCCGTTCAACCTCAATCGTTTCGCGATGAACCTCGTAGTGACTGTGGCTGATCTCCATCAGATGTACGCCGGGGTCAGGAAAAACAGTCAACGGTGTGAGTCCGATCCCTTTGCCATCGATACGAACAATCGCGCCGGGTGGCACCGTCTCAACCACCACTTCGATC